>NZ_NFKB01000109.1:0-3039 GCF_002160175.1 Faecalibacterium sp. An192 | reverse complement strand
CGAAGAAAGACGTGATAAGCTGCGATAAGCTGCGGGGAGCTGCAAATAAGCATTGATCCGCGGATTTCTGAATGAGGAAACTCACTCAGCCTCATAGCTGAGTATGTTACACTGAAATTCAAAATAGGTGTAACAGGGGAACCGCCTGAACTGAAACATCTAAGTAGGGCGAGGAAGAGACATCAAACGAGATTCCGTAAGTAGTGGCGAGCGAACGCGGAAGAGGGCAAACCGCGGGTAGAAATACCTGCGGGGTGCGGACTGCTTTTAGGACTTAAACTGTTAGCCGAACGGCATGGGAAGGCCGGTCAGAGAGTGTGAGAACCACGTAGGCGAAAACGGTGAGAGCTGCGCAGAATCCAGAGTACGGCCGGACACGTGAAACCCGGTCGGAATACGGGGGGACCACCCTCCAACCCTAAATACTACCCAGTGACCGATAGCGTATAGTACTGTGAAGGAAAGGTGAAAAGAACCCCGGGAGGGGAGTGAAAGAGAACCTGAAACCCTGTGCCTACAAGCACCTAGAGCACGTCAAAGTGTGATAGGGTACTTTTTGTAGAACGGTCCGGCGAGCGATTGTACGTAGCAAGGTTAAGGTCTTAAGGACTGGAGCCGAAGCGAAAGCAAGTTTGAAAAGGGCGATAAGTTACGTGCAATGGGCCCGAAACCGGGTGACCTACCCATGATCAGGCTGAAGTGGAAGTAAAATTCCATGGAGGGCCGAACCGACCTCCGTTGAAAAGGCGGCGGATGAATTGTGGGTAGCGGAGAAATTCCAATCGAACTCGGAGATAGCTGGTTCTCCCCGAAATAGTTTTAGGACTAGCCTCATTTTAGATACCTGGAGGTAAAGCACTGAATAGCCTAGCGGCCGAGAGGTTAGCGAAGCTTATCAAACTCAGAATGCCAGAGTATTGATGAATGGGAGTCAGACAGTGTCAGATAAATGTCATTGTCAAAAGGGAAACAGCCCAGATCTACAGCTAAGGTCCCAAAGTCAGGTCAAGTGGAAAACGATGTGAAGATACGCAGACAACCAGGATGTTGGCTCAGAAGCAGCCACTCATTTAAAGAGTGCGTAATAGCTCACTGGTCGAGCGTCTTTGCGCGGAGAATTTAACGGGGCTAAACCTGACACCGAAGCTTAGGCAACATCTTAGATGTTGGGTAGGGGAGCGTTGTATGAGCGGCGAAACGGTAGCGTGAGCGGCCGTGGAGTTCATAGAAGTGAGAATGCCGGAATGAGTAGCGCGAATGCAGTGAGAATCTGCATGGCCGAAAGCCTCAGGTTTTTGGAGGAAGGTTCGTCCGCTCCAAGTTAGTCGGGAGCTAAGGTGAGGCCGAAAGGCGTAGCCGATGCACAGACGGTTGAGATTCCGTCACCACCAAAAGAGTTAAGCATGGGGACACATCTGAAGTGTTTGAGCCGGGAGTTGGTTCCGGTAGTGATCGAGGGAAATAAGTACCGAAGTCAAGCATGGAGGGTGGCGAGAAAAGCCATGTGTATTTCTGAGGTGCCCGTACCGCAAACCGACACAGGTAGGTAGGAAGAAGATTCTAAGGCCAACGGGAGAAGGGTTGTTAAGGAACTCGGCAAATTGACCCCGTAACTTCGGGAGAAGGGGTGCTGCAGAGATGCAGCCGCAGAGAAACGGCCCAAGCAACTGTTTACCAAAAACACAGGTTTGTGCTAAATCGAAAGATGACGTATACGAGCTGACGCCTGCCCGGTGCTGGAAGGTTAAGAGGAGATGTGAGAGCATTGAATTGAAGCCCCAGTGAACGGCGGCCGTAACTATAACGGTCCTAAGGTAGCGAAATTCCTTGTCAGGTAAGTTCTGACCCGCATGAAAGGCGTAATGATTTGGGCACTGTCTCAACAGCCCGCCCGGCGAAATTGTAGTACCGGTGAAGATGCCGGTTACCCGCGACAAGACGGAAAGACCCCATGGAGCTTTACTGTAGCCTGATATTGGGTTTCGATGTTGCATGCACAGGATAGATGGGACACTGGGAAGCAAGAGCCTTGGCTTTTGTGGAGTGGACGTTGGGATACCATCCTTGTGATATTGGAATTCTAACCAGCACCTCTGAATCGAGGTGGGGGACATTGTCAGGTGGGCAGTTTGACTGGGGCGGTCGCCTCCAAAAAAGTAACGGAGGCGTTCAAAGGTTCGCTCGGCTTGAACGGAAATCAAGCGAGAGAGTGCAAACGCAGAAGCGAGCCTGACTGCGAGACTGACGGGTCGAGCAGGAACGAAAGTTGGAGTTAGTGATCCGGTGGTATGTGAGTGGAAATGCCATCGCTCAACGGATAAAAGTTACCCTGGGGATAACAGGCTGATCTCCCCCAAGAGTCCACATCGACGGGGAGGTTTGGCACCTCGATGTCGGCTCATCGCATCCTGGGGCTGTATTCGGTCCCAAGGGTTTGGCTGTTCGCCAATTAAAGCGGTACGCGAGCTGGGTTCAGAACGTCGTGAGACAGTTCGGTCCCTATCTGTCGTGGGCGCAGGATATTTGATGGGAGCTGTCCCTAGTACGAGAGGACCGGGACGGACGAACCTCTGGCGCACCAGTTGTTCCGCCAGGAGCACAGCTGGGCAACTATGTTCGGATCGGATAAACGCTGAAAGCATCTAAGCGTGAAGCCGACCCAAAGATAAGATATCCCACTAAGTAATTAGGTAAGATCCCTTGAAGACTACAAGGTAGATAGGCACAATGTGTAAGTGGAGTGATCCATTCAGCAAGAGTGTACTAATAGATCGAGGGCTTGACCAGGTTGAAAGCACTTGTACTCTGATTGCATGGCGCAGATTATTATTCAGTTCTGAAGGCACGTCCTTCTAAAAGAGAATAGAGAGATTGTTCAGACTTAAAACTCTGAACAGCCGGTGTCGATGACGGTGAGGTCCCACCTGTTTCCATTCCGAACACAGAAGTTAAGCTCACTTGTGCCGAAGATAGTTGGCTGGACACGGCCTGTGAAAATAGGTAGATGCCGGCTTCTCTCATCCATCAGAATATTGAAAC
>NZ_NFKB01000108.1:0-3245 GCF_002160175.1 Faecalibacterium sp. An192 | reverse complement strand
GGGACGGATGGCGTTCTCAGCAAGGTTATTGGAAATCTGGCACCTGGGGTCAAGCAGGTAGTTCTCCATGTAAGGCTGCTGTTTGCGGGCATACTGCACAGCCTTTTTCGGGTCGGGGGTGCGGACAGAAAGTTGGACTCCGCAAAAAGGAGACGACTGGATGTATACGAAAGAACAGGAAGAAGCCGCATTGAAAGAATACGCCCGATTGGGATCTGTACATGCGGTCATTCAACGATTGGGATACCCGAGCAAGTCTACCCTTTACCGATGGTATGAACGTAGAAACGCCGGATTCAAGAATAATCATGGCCGTACAGCAGAGAGCCCTGAAAAAGCCGACCATAAATGTAATGCGCCCGGTCATCCAAGACATCCATCAGCCGAATTCAAATATGAGGTACTACGCCGTTGCTTTGAACTCGGTGAGGATGTAGAATATGTATCAAGAGAAATCGGATATAGCCGTATGAGCATATATGTATGGCGAAGAAAATATTTGAAGTATGGGATGATTGGGCTCATGTCAAAGAAAAAAAGCATACCAAGACAACCATTGCCCTCGAGCGATACAACGCCGCAATCTGAGGAGCTGCAGGCTCTTCGAGAACAGATCCAGGACCTACAGTTTGAAGTGGATGTATTGAAGGAAACCCTCGCCGTATTAAAAAAAGACCCAGGCGTCGATCTGACGGCACTCAAAAACCGTGAGAAGGCAGTGATCATCGGCGCCTTGAGGGAGAAATACGCACTGCCGATGCTTCTGAGCTACTTTCACATGGCCAGAAGCAGCTACTATTACCAGCAAGCCATTATGAATAAGCCGGACAAGTATCTTCCCTTTCGTGCGCAGATTACATCGATTTTTCACGAAAACAGAGGGGTATATGGTTATCGCCGCATTCATCTGGCGTTAAAGAGGGGAGGTATAACACTTTCTGAAAAAATAATCCGACATATCATGAAGGAAGAAGGACTGGCTGTTTCTGTCCCCAAACGGGCAAAATATAGTTCGTACCTGGGAGAAATCACCCCAGAAGTAGATAATATTGTTTCGCGTGATTTTCATGCGAAACAGCCATATGAAAAGTTACTGACCGATATTACTGAGTTTGCGTTGCCGGATGGCAAGCTATATCTCTCCGCAATGATTGATTGTTTTGATGGCATGGTTGTAGGTTGGACGATTGGCTTTCGTCCCAATGCCGCATTAGTTAACAGCATGTTGGACGAGGTAATTGCCAAACTGCCAGATGGCTGTCATCCGACTGTACATTCAGACAGAGGATGCCACTACCGATGGCCCGGCTGGATCGAACGAATGGAGGAAGCTGGACTTACCCGATCTATGTCTAAAAAGGGATGTTCTCCTGATAACGCAGCCTGTGAAGGTTTCTTTGGCAGGCTGAAAAACGAAATGTTTTATGGACGCTCATGGATAGGAAAATCCCTTGATGCTTTTGCCCAGGATCTTGATGACTATATCAATTGGTATAATCGAAAGCGTATCAAGTTGTCCTTAGGAGGCCGCAGCCCTTGGGAATATAGGCAGCATCTTGGCTTGATAGCATAACTTGTCCAACTTTCTGTCCGCACCCCCGTCTCGCTGTTGAGGTCCTGGTTTTTGGGATTTGGTTAAAAGATTTGATCGTCTAATATCTTGACAGTGTTCCAAAATCGTGTATAATGTCAAATAGGAGGACAAGGAATGCATTCATTTACTCCAATAAAAATCCACCGTCTTCAAGTGAACCTTCAGCTTATTCGACAGGCCGGTGGATGGTCCCTCTCGCAATTTGGGAACTTGCTTGGCGTGTCCAAGCAGACTGTATGCAACTTGGAGAATGGAACGACAAAATTGAGTAAACTGCAATATGTCGGGATCCGGACAATTCTCGATTACGAAATTTCTCAACACCCTGAGAATAAGCTTCTTCCACATGCAATTTATGTTCTTCTTGATTCTGATGAAACAACAGAGGAAGATGTTCAAAAAATTAAGCAGGCGGTTGCTTATACTTCAGGGGCAAAAAAACTTGGCTTGGACTCTGCTGCTGTATTTGCAGGGCTAAGCACTATATTAACTATTGTTGCGGGTGCAGGAGGAATAATTGCAGGTGCAGGGATTTTATGGTCGGATAAGTGGATTTCGGAAATTATGAAGAACGATTAACCTTTAGAATGAGAAGGGAGGATCTGTGCGTATGAAAAAACTGTCTCTGCCTTTTTTAAAGTTTCCGAGACACGTCATCAATCTACACCTACACATACAGTAAACATTTATCATGCAAGATACAATTCTGGGGTCGAAGTGGCTAAAGCAGTGGCTTATCCTTATACACCTCGAAAATCTGATCGGTTACCTATGGCAAGAGATCTTATTACGCAGGAAGGATTCAGTCAAAAAGAGACTGCTGAGGCACTGGATATGTCGCAATCTTATATATCAAGGTTGCTAAATAAAAAATAAATCTTATTTCTCCTTGAAAGTTAGGGGCTGTGTGTTTAAGTGCAGAACCCTCGCCCGAGAGGAGTTATACTATCTATAGTAGAAAGGAGGGGGGTCATGGGAAACATGATTTATCTTGTCATTGAAGATGATGACACTATTATCAAAGCCTCGTTGGATTGCGAATATATAGAGAACCTGTGCGAAGAACATATGTATGAAATGAGAGCCCGTGCAATGCAAGCGCTGGGGTTGGATGACGACGGAAATGAAAAAGATATAAGAGATGCCGACATTTACGCGGCTCAAAACTATCCTTTTTGGTCAGTAGGGCGGGTTTCAAAAAAGGCTTGTGAGCAGGCCGATGGTGGAGATGTCACGGTTTATATTGGGAATTGTGACGAGAACGAGATGTCTTCGGCTGAAATTTTGGAATTGCTGAAAAATGATGATGCAGAAGAGGAGTTTGATAGCGACTTTTGGTAATAGTGAAATTTATGAATCTATTGCCGACTCCATAAAACTGTAAGCGGGTCGGCGGATACATTGAATCTAGTTCATATCAGTTTGTGAATACAAAAAGAGATAGGCAGTCCCTTTTTTGGGAAAGCCTATCTCTTTTTTGGGGGAGTAAAAGATTATTCGTAAGCGCCTCACAAAACAGTGTACTTGACAACAGAAAAGGACCGTAACCGCTCCATAATCCCCCGACTGTAAAAAAGTACTGACCTGTGAGAAAATAAGAGAAAGTATCAAAAGTCTTAGAAGTCTTAGAAATCTGAGAAGTCTCGCAGGG
>NZ_NFKB01000107.1:0-3360 GCF_002160175.1 Faecalibacterium sp. An192 | reverse complement strand
TCCAAACGAAAGCAGGAGTGGCTCCGCTAACGCTCCGCCACTCCTGCTGAATCCTAATCTCCTACACTTGGGGCTTTTTTGTACTGTCCACACAATTTGGACCGGTTCAGGTTTGCGGTCGGTTGGGAGGGGGCGTTTTGCGGTTGGGGGGTTAGAGTCCGGCTTCCAGCTGGGCTTTCAGGTCCAGGATGCGGGCGTGAATCCGGGCGATGACGGCCCGGAACACCTGGTCGCTCTGGCCGGTGGGGTCCTCGAGGCCCCAGTCCTCCCGGCGGCGGCAGGGCAGCGCCGGACACTGGACGTTGCAGCCCATGGTGATGACCACATCCACCGGGGGCAGCTCGGACAGCAGCTTGCTGCGCTGGGTCTGCTCCATGTCGATGCCGTAGATCTCTTTCATCAGCCGGACGGCGTCGGGGTTGATCCGGGGCTTGGTCTCGGTGCCCGCCGAATAGCTGTCGAACACGTCGGCGGCCAGATGGCGGCCCAGGGCCTCGGCAATCTGGCTGCGGCAGGAATTGTGGACGCAGACAAAGGCGACTTTGGGCTTGGTCTCCATGGCAATCACCCTCTGGCTTTCTGGATCAGGGCCTTGATCTGGTCCCGGCTGGGAACCTGGCCGTAGGACGCCACCTTCCCGTCCACCACCAGGGCCGGGGTGGACAGAACGCCATAGGCGGCGATCTGGGCGAAATCGGTGACGTGGCCCACCGGCTCGTCCATGCCCAGGTCGGCCAGAGCGGCCCGGGTGGTATCCTCCAGGGCGTGGCACCGGGCGCAGCCCGAGCCCAGCACCAGAATGCGGGCGTTGGTGTCGGCCTGAGGGGCCGAGCAGCTGCAGGAACAGCCGCAGGCGGATGCTTCTTTCTTTTTGTCAAACAGTCCCATACAAGTTTACCTCCTGTGTCAGATGAAAAGAATGGACAGTGCGTTGAAAAGGTAGCCGGCCGTTACAATGCCGGCGGCGCAGACTCCCACAAACAGGGCCAGCAGCCGGGGCTTGACGGCCTTGCGCAGCAGAACCAGAGAGGGCAGAGACAGGGTGGTGACCGCCATCATAAAGGAGAGGACGGTGCCCAGCTGAGCGCCCTTGGCCAAGAGCGCCTCGGCCACCGGGATGGTGCCGAAAATATCGGCGTACATGGGGATGCCGGCGGCGGTGGCCAGCAGAACCCCCAGAGGACTGCTGCTGCCCAGCAGGGCCTCCACCCAGCCCTCGGGAATCCAGTTGTGAATCCAGGCGCCGATTCCCACGCCCACCAGAATATAGGGGAAAACCTTTTTCCAGGTGGAGACCATCTGGCCCCGGGCATAGAGCAGGCGGTCCCGCTGGGTCAGGCTGGGGGCGTCCATCAGGGCGCCCGGCGCCGCCCGGACAAAGGGCTCGATGTCGTCCTCCATGTGGAGATGCTCAATGGCGGTGCCGCCGGCCACCGCAATGGCCAGGCCCAGCAGCACATACAATACCGCCACCCTGGCCCCGAACATGCTCATCAAAAGCAGCAGGCTGGCCAGGTCCACCATGGGGGAAGAAATCAGAAAGGAGAAGGTAACCCCCAGAGGCAGCCCGGCGCTGGTGAAGCCGATGAACAGCGGGATGGAGGAGCAGGAGCAGAAGGGGGTCACGGTGCCCAGCAGGGCGGCGATGAGGTTGGCGCCGATGCCGTGGAACCGGCCCAGAATCTTCCGGCTGCGCTCGGGCGGGAAATAGCTCTGGATGTAGGAGATGCAGAAGATCAGCACACAGAGCAGAATGGTGATTTTCAGCACATCGTAGAGGAAGAACTGGACGCTGGCCTCGAGACGGCTGGACAGGTCCAGCCCCAGAGCTTCCAGTCCCCGGCCGATGGCGGCGTTGAGCCATTTCATGCCCAACACCTGGTCCTGTAAAAATGTCCCGATACCCATAAGAATACCTCGCTTTGCGGATAATTCATCAAAATATTTTGATGTGTAGCTCCGAAACAAGCGCCATTCCATCGAATGGCGCAGGTGCGGACAAGATGCAGAGGGCCGAGTACGCCCGGCGGCTCACTCCCTGCCCCGGCGGCAGGCGCAGCCGGAGCTTTGGGCTTCGGCGTCGGGGGTGGTGAGCCGGCGCAGCAGGTCCAGAGCGGCCTCCCGCCCTTCCCGGCTCAGCCGGTAATGGGTCCATTTGCCCTCCTGACGGCTCTCCACCAGGCCGGAATCACAGAGGATCTTCATGTGATAGGACAGGCCGGACTGGGTCAGGTCCAGGGGCTGCTGCAGGACGCAGGCGCACTTTTCCCCGGTGCGCAGCTGTTCCAGAATGGCCAGCCGCTTGGGGTCGCACAGGGCCTTGAACACCCGGGCCTGCTGCTGATACAGTGTTTCCATAGCCGTATTCCATCCTCACAACATATCAAAAAGTTTTGATGGATGCAGTATAGCCCAAAACCGGCGGCCTGTCAACAGGGAAAAGAAAATTTTCCTGCGGGCCCGGTCCGGGGACCGGATTTTGGGGGCGTTCATAGGGATTTCATGAAGGGTTTACATTTTTCTCTCTTTCCATGAGAACGAAAGTATGGTAAAATGTCGATAGGGTGCCCGCGTCCTTTTTTCCTGGCCGGATGGGAGATGGAAAAGCCTGTGTGTGGTTTTCCCGGCGGGAGACGCGGGCTTTGGTATCTGTGCCCCGGGGCGTCTGGGACGTTGAACGCCGGGGCCTGCGATGAAGGAGTAGGAGAAGCACTATGGTTCGTATTACTATGGAAGACGGCGGTGTCATCGACATCGAGCTGGACAAGAAGGCCGCCCCCATCACCTGCGAGAACTTTGAGAAGCTGGTGAAGTCCGGGTTTTATGACGGCCTGACCTTCCACCGGGTGATCCCCGGCTTTATGATTCAGGGCGGCTGCCCCCTGGGCAACGGCACCGGCGGCCCGGGCTGGAAGATCAAGGGCGAGTTCCTGGCCAACGGCGTGGCCAACCCCATCCGCCACACCCGCGGCGTGGTCAGCATGGCCCGTGCCGCTGACCCCAACAGCGCCGGCAGCCAGTTCTTCATCATGCACCAGGATGCACCCCACCTGGACGGCCAGTACGCAGCCTTTGGCCACGTCACCGCCGGCATGGATGTGGTGGACCGGATTGCTTCGGTCCGCACCGACTGGAACGATAAGCCCGCCACCCCCGTTCGGATGAAGAGCGTGGTCATCATCGGGGAGTAACTTTCCCTGCGGGCCGGAAAACCGGAACAGAAAAAACACAGCGCCCCCGTTCAGGCCCAGTGAACCGCTCCAGTAAAAGTAGACAATGAAAAAAGAAGGCCTCCTGTGGTAGAATAAAACTACTACAGGAGGTTTTTGCTATGCCCAGAAAATACAGCCACATTCAGGA
>NZ_NFKB01000106.1:0-3467 GCF_002160175.1 Faecalibacterium sp. An192 | reverse complement strand
GGTTTCAGTATACCTCACAAGCGTACTTTAACCTGACTAAAGAATACGGTATTACGCCGTCTATGTCAAGACGGGGAAATTGCTATGACAATGCAATGGCAGAAAATTTCTTTGGCATTCTGAAAACCGAATGTATCTACCGCCAAAAGCTCAAGACATTTCAGCAGGCCAACGATCTGATCGACGAGTACATCCACTTCTATAACCACGAGCGGCTCCAGACAAAGACTGGCCTGGCTCCGCTCTCGCTTCGCCAGGCCAGTCTTTGATTCGCTTGTTCTACCCCTTGCAGGCCTCTTTTTTGTACTGTCCGCACAATATGGGGCGGTTCAAACCTCGGGTTTAGAGCCGCTTTGTTCTTTATGAGGAAAGGAGAGTGCTCTTTTTCTCAATCTGATTGTGACTGGCAAAACATCCGATGTTCAGGCCATTGGAAAGGCGCTGGACAGCACCAAACACCAGGACGGGTCATAGAATGAGGCCATAGACAGCAGCAATGCCGTAATGAATGACAACGGCCCGGATCAAATCGCTGGAACATTCAGCAGGAAGAAACCAGAAAACAATATTTTTAGTGGCTGCATGTGTCTGATTGGTTTTCCGGATCAATAAAAACACAAAGTAAAGTATAGCACACAACAGTCATCCGGCCAGACAGGTTTCATCGCCTTGTACCTGTCCGATCGAGAGGATCGCAGTAATTATCGATTTCACCTCTGATAGACCCCAATTCCCATGGTCGGCATTGCGATTGCAAGAATCACCCCTGACAACACTGCAAACCAGATGGCAGCTTTTTCATGGGACACCTCTGATAAATCAGTCTGACTTTTTGGCCGGAGCAGCCATGGATCCGGTTTGTATGTCGAAGGTTTTGTCTTGGTATCGCTTTTCATGGAAGACGAGCCGCCATTCCACACGATCAACGGGATCAAAATGCAGACTGGAGCAGGCAGCGCCAAGTTTGCCCTGGGCGGCAGGCTGTCCGCATACGATAGCAGTGGGACCATCGGCTCCGCCGATGATGCCGATCACAAGGGCATCGTTGAGGACGGTAGGTTCAAATGGTTTGCTCGGGCAAGGTTTTGGTCTGGGGCGGTCCCCGTCGGAGCAGTCCGCTACATCCAGATCGCCGCCCGAAAATTCCGGTGTGACTGTATAACTCATAAAGTGATAATGGGTGGGATGCTCCATATCCTGCATCATCCGGCTGGTTTCCAGAATCTGCTTCTCGTATTCCTGTACCGTCAGGGTGTATTCCGTACCACCTTCAGGGTAAACAAAAGAGAAGGTGTCGCCGGACTTTTCTACCTGGAAATGCGGGCCAGGAATGGAAACTTCCTGCTGTACCATGGTCACCGACAGATGCTTGATCTCAGGCTTTTTCCTGGTTGCCCAGGGATAGCTGAAGCGGTGGATGACCCATCCGAACGCTGTGTCGAGCTGATAGTGAGCAATCACCTGTTTGGAATCCTGCTCTGCCTCGGCTGCAGATCTGCCTGGCAGACAGGGAATGTATGACATCTCACAGCCATGGGAAAAACAGAGCTCTTTGCCGTTCAGCCGAAGGATTGGACGGAAATCCATACACATGGGATTGTCCAACTCCATCTGCATCCGCTGTTCCCGGGTGAACTGCTCTTCGTCAGCATCTGCACACAGATGCCACTTGTCCATGAAGGAAAGGATGTCCGCAGGCTCGACCTGCATACAGAAATCAACCACCAGTCCCTTGGAGCAGGAATAGACAGAAGGGATGATCCAATGTCGTCCGGTCCAATCAAACTGCATATTTACGGCGATTTCTTTACCGGGCCGCTGGCTCTTCGGATGGCCCCAGAAGCTGCCGTCAAAGGTTACTTTCCACTGAGGAGCTTCCTTTGGCACGGCGGGGTTCATGTCCTCGTCATAGTAATCCTCTGTATAAGGAATAGCAGAAAGATCGAACTCTGCCTGGAGCTTCTTTACATAGTGAAAGGCGTCTTCCATTGGTTCAAGGCTGGTTTTTGACCGTATGGCATCCAGCACGGCCTGCTGCTCAGGTGTCGCGGGACAATCCATGAGGAAGGCTTTGTATTGTTCCTCATCCCATGCATAACATTGTTCCAGAGCGGCCATATCCGTGCAGGACAGAAGCAGCCGCAGCAGATCCTCGAAATTTCGGGCAATGGGATGTACATAATCTCCGACATTCATCGGGCTGACTGCAAAGATCATATCCCCAAAACCACGGATGGTGCAGTAGTGGATTCCATCCACACCGGCCCAGCCAAGAACCTTGGCTCCCTTTGGAGTACAGAAATAAGGAATGAACGCTCCATTGGTCTCCCAACCCAAGGGGGCCAGGTCAATGCCTTTCTTCAAAAACGCTTGATAGGCGAGTGCCATTTTGTTTCAACCTCTCTTTATCAGTGGAATCTTTGTTTCTGTAGAAATCAATCCATGAACTGGTATGTTGCGACTTTTTCGGAAAGCAGTCGGGACAGACTGGCAACATCGCCTTGTACCAAATCCTGCTTCTGCAAAAGGGTGACGCGCTGCCCGAACACAAGAAGCAGAGCGTCTTCTGTTTCCCATGCAGATTCAAAGTCACTGTATGGAACAAACTCTGTCTCGCCTTTTTCTGAAAGGGTCATTCCCTGATCCGAGAAAGACACAGCAGGAACAGGACTTTCCGGAGTTTGATCTTTCCCTTCCAGAAGCAGCCGGGCTGAGCGGTCGAATGGCTTTTCACGGTTCTTTCTGGTTGCCCATAACCCGCTGATACCCAGTACAATGGCGGCTGCGCCTGCCACCAAGGGAACCAACAGTTCCTTTGGCTCCATAAGACCGGGCACAACCAGAATCACCCCCGCCGCCAGACAGAGGACGCTGAACAGCCTGGTGCGCAGCCGGCTCCGACTGAGTCCTTGAGAGGGGGAGGGAAGGCGGTCAATGTGACGCCACATGTTGGGATAGCGCTGCCGGGAAAGATATTCTGACCTTTTTTCAAGTGCTTTGCTCACCTGGGGCAGAAGACGGCTGATATCATAGGAACTGATTTGAAACAGGTAGGGATCGTCGCAATGGCTGGATTTCATCTTTATCACCTTCCGGGCTGTATGGCTGTGTCGTTTGCAAGTCGATCTGCTGGAAATGTGGTGCTGTTTCTATTGTGCCATATACCGCTGATTTTGGCCAGAGATTTCTCTTTGTCTTGTAAACGAACCAGCACTGCATTTTTGGGCACAGATTAAAAAATTTTTTGCGATCATACCACAGGGGTGGGAAGCCGAAACCGCAGGAGTAGTGCGGAAAAATCGGATGTTCTGTGCTGCGCCCCTGTATCAATAATGAAGAGCCGGGTTCCGAGGAAGTGATGAACCGCCCCATATTGTGCGGACAGTACAAAAAAGAGGCCTGCAAGGGGTAGAACAAGCGAATCAAAGACTGGCCTGGCGAAGCGAGAGCGGAGCCAGGCCAGTCTT
>NZ_NFKB01000105.1:0-3485 GCF_002160175.1 Faecalibacterium sp. An192 | reverse complement strand
AGCCGGGGCCGGAGCAGCGGCGGGGGCCGGTGCGGCAGCGGGAGCGGGTGCAGGTGCGGGGGCAGCGGCGGGAGCAGGAGCTGCGCCGGCGGCGGTCTCCTCCACGCTGACACTGTATGCGACGCCGTTGACGGTAATGGTATAGTACTTCATCGAAAAACCCTCCTGAAAATTCAGCTCATAAATACGTCAGTTACAGCGCCATGTTGCCGTGCTTCTTGGGCAGGCGGGAGGCGCGCTTGGTGCGCAGGATATCCAGAGCGGCCACCACGGCGGAGCGGGCCCCCGCTGCGGCGCAGGTCATGTCGGCGGCGCCGGCGGCCACAGCGGCCTGGGCGCTGCACACGTCCTTGGCGTAGGCGGCAGCCTTGGCCTGGGTGGCGGCGGGGATGCTGGCCGAAGCGTCCAGCTCCTCCTTATACAGCACCGAGACGGCGGCCGAGGGCTCCAGCGGGCTGACCACGCAGCCCTCCACCGCGATCTTCAGGTCGGCGGCGGCCAGAGCGATGTAGACGGGGCCCACGGCCTTGCCGGCCAGCAGGCAGACCCGGGCGGTGGTGGCGTCGGCATAGGTAGCGGACAGGCGGGCAGCCTCACGCATGCCGCCGGCGATATCGTCGGCAGCGCTGGGGACAAAGCCCTCGGTATCCACCACCGTCACCACCGGGATGCTGAAAGCATCGCACAGGCGGACAAAGCGGGACGCCTTGGAGGTGCAGCTGTGGCACAGCTTTTCGCCGGTGACCACAACGCCCACCGCCTCGCCGGCGATGGTGGCCAGGGCGGTATAGACGTTCTTGCCGAAGCCGGCGTACAGCTCCACGGCGCTGCCTGCGTCCACCAGGGCGGCGGCAGCCTTTTCGGGAGCCAGGCCGGCCTTGAAGGCGGCAGCCGGGGCCTCGAAGTCAAAGCAGGCGGGGCCGGCCAGGTTGTTGGAGGGCAGCATCCCCACGATGCGGGCGGCCCTGGCGGCAGCCTCGGCGGCGTCGGGGGCCACGATGGCGGCCACGCCGGCCTTGGCGGCGGCGGCAGCGGTGCCGGCGCCTTCCACCTTATCCCCCTTGGCGGCGGAGGTGAAGGGCGGGGTGAAGAACAGCTCGGCCCCCTCGGCCATGATGCAGACGTCGGCGTTGGCGGCAGCCAGCGCGCTGGAACCGCCGCAGACGCCCAGGACCACGGCCACCTGAGGGATGACGCCCGACACCTTGGCGATGGCGGCGTTCAGCTTGGCGCTGGCAGTCAGGGCGTCCAGGCCCTCGGCCAGTTTGGCGCCCGCAGCCTGGTAAAAGGTCACCACCGGGCAGCCGGTCTCAGCCGCCAGGTCCAGCAGGCGGACCATACGGTCCACGTCCTTTGCGCCCAGCGCGTCGCCGTTCTGCCAGAGGGTGTACACCTGCTGGCCCCCGGCGCAGCCATAGGCGGCGCTCACCGCGCCCTGCTCAAACAGAGCCGTGGAAACACCGTCATCGTAAAACCGGGCAAGAATATCTTTTTGGTTCATCTTTGAAGCCATGATCGGACCTCCCTGTTCCCTCGGGCGGCACAAGGCCGCCATATCTTTCACAATTGCCCTTATTATACTATTTTGTCAGCTTCTTCACAAGTACTTTTGTACCATTTTTCCCTCTTTCCAGGGAAAACCCCGCCTCAGCCCCGGCGTTTGGGCCCGGCGGCACGGTTTTTCACCGGGCCGTCGGTCCGGCGCGCCGGTTTGGCGGCTTTGGCGGCCGCGGCGGCGCTGCGGGTCTGGGCCCGGCCCTTGGCGGCCGCGGCACGCAGGCCGGTCAGCTCCTGCTTGGTCAGCTCCCGGTACTTGCCCGGCTGCAGCATGCCCAGCTTGACCACGCCCTCGGCGTTCCGCTTGAGGCGCACCACCTGCAGGCCCACCGCCTCGCACATCCGGCGGATCTCCCGGTTTTTGCCCTCCCGCAGGGTGATCTCCATGACGGTGCGGCCCGGCTCGTCCACCACCACGTTGATGGTGCAGGGCAGGGTCCTGGTGCCGTCGTCCAGCACCACGCCCGAGCTGAGCTGGAGAATCTGGCTCTCCTCCGCCCGGGGCTGCACCGTCACACGGTACAGCTTGGAGATGCCCCCCGAGGGGTGCATCATGGCGTTGGCAAAGGTGCCGTCGTTGGTCATCAGCAGCAGGCCTTCGCTGTCCTTGTCCAGCCGGCCCACCGGGTACAGCCGGGCCGGAATATCCGACACCAGGTCCATCACCGTCTTGCGGCCCAGCTCGTCGCTGGCGGTGGTCACATAGCCGCGGGGCTTGTACAGGGCCAGGTAATACAGCTTCTGTTCCTTATCAATATAAATCCGCTCGTCATCCACGTGGAGGACGTCCCGGTCGGGGTCCATCTTGTCCCCCACGCTCACCACCCGGCCATTGACCTTGACCCGGCCCTCGGCGATGATCTGTTCGGCGGCGCGGCGGGAGCACAGCCCCTGCTCGCTCATAATCTTCTGAATGCGTTCCAATGCCATAATGTTCTACTCCTTGTGCGCCTCCCGGCGCTCAAAACCTGTGGGAATGTTTTTTATACTTCGTTGTCGGCGGGGGCCGCGGCGGCCTCCGCTTTTTCGGCCTTGTCGGCCTTGTCGGGCAGCATGGACAGGATCTTGTCCACCAGCTCGGGCAGCATATTCAGGGCCCGGTCCACGCTGTTGGAGGGGTCGGACAGCTGGATGGTGCGCACCAGGCCGTCCTTGATGACCAGGAAGGCCACCGGCCGGATGTTGACGCCGGCGCCCGACCCGCCGAACAGGTCGCCGTTGGCGGGGTTTTTGCCGGCGCCGTCGGCGCCGCCGGTGCCGACGCCCAGGGAAATGCGGGACACCGGGATGATGGTGGTGCCGTCGTCGGTCTTGATGGGCTTGCCGATGATGGTGTTGGCGTCGGCCATCTGGCGCACCTTATCCATCGTTGCGCCCATGAGCCCCTGAATCGGATGTTCAGCCATAGATTTTGCCTCCTTACAATCAATCAAACAGTGAAAACGCGGGCGGGGCCGAAAGCCGTTCCGGCCCCTGCCCTGTGAATGCCTCTACCGGTCAGTATAACACATATTAAAGGAATACGTCCAGTACCTTTTCCCGATAGAATTCGATGAGAACCCGCACCGCCGCTATAAAAACGAACAGTGCCCGGGCCGACACCCGGAAGGACACCCGTCCCGCCGGGACGGGGGCGTCCGCCTCCACGCAGGGCACCAGCCGCAGCTCCTCAAAATCCAGGTAGATGAACCGGTTGACCAGGCCCAGCGCCGGATACAGCCAGGCGCAGGCCGCGCCATAGTCCCGGGCGGCCTGGTCCGGCTCGGCGCCGGCCCCCACCGGCCACACCACGTGAATCCGGGTGATGCGCAGGGCGTCAAACACGGCCCGGGTCATCCGGCCCGCACCCCGCAGGATGGTGCAGAGGGTCTGGAGGGTGAAGCGGGCCTTTTCCCGGGGTTTGGCGGGGGCTTTCTGCTTTTTGGGGC
>NZ_NFKB01000104.1:0-3519 GCF_002160175.1 Faecalibacterium sp. An192 | reverse complement strand
CCTGCTCCTCGATGGGCTTCTTGTTTGCGAGAACTTCCATGGTTTATTTCTCCTTTCTTTTTAATAGTTCATGGTTTCGGGTCCTGTGCGGGCTATCAGCAAATGTTGATGATGATGTCCATGCTGTCCGCCTGCTCCTCGATGGGCTTCTTGTTTGCGAGAACTTCCATGATTTATTTCTCCTTTCTTTTTAATCAGCTCTATAGGCTTGGGGCTTTTGTTTTTCTGTGTCCCTTGCTGTGACTGTATTGTAGCATAGCCGGCTTTCAGGAAACATATCGTATAACGTTAATTGAAAATAACACAAAACGATAAGTGTTTGGGGCGTATCGAGTGCATTGCACTAGAAATTATGGTCCTGATCTTTTATAATAAAGATGTCACTTCTCACAGGAGGGAATTTTAAGATGAAAAATATTTTTCTTGGAGAATATATCAAACAACGGCGGCTGGATCTGGGTTTAACCCAGGAGCAGCTCTGCGATGGAATCTGTGAGCCTATGACTCTTTCCCGGCTGGAAAATGGGAAACAGACCCCCAGCCGCAACCGGATTAATGCCCTGTTGCAGCGTCTGGGCCTGCCGGATGACCGCTATTTTGCTCTGCTGAGTAAAAATGAACTGGAGATGGAAGCTCTTCAGAAAGAAATTGTTGCCTGCAATGTGACCGAAAAGGTGCCGGAGGGCTTTGAGAAGCTCGCACAATTTGAAAAGCTGGCAGACCCGGACGATCAAATTGCGAAGCAATTTGCTCTGCGTTCCAGGGAAGTCTTGGGATGCTTGGCCAGGCAATATACACCGCAGGAACGAATCGATCTGCTAATGCAGGCAATCCGGCTGACCGTGCCACGCTTTGATTTAGATGAAATTGAGAGTTTTATCTATTCGAGAGACGAGATCAAAATTATCAATCAAATTGGAATCGCATATTCCGATGATGGACAAAATAAAAAAGCAGCTGAAATTTACTATCAGCTGCTTAGGTATGTGCGCAAACATTTTAAAGAAACCATAACATCTATTGGCGTATTGCCTTTAGTTCTTTATAATTATGCTCGAGTATTAGATTTGTGTGGGCGCTATGAGGAGGGAGCTGCACTCGCTAAAGAAGGGCGAGAAGCCTGTATTCAATACGGGCATTATCAATTTCTGCCCAACTGTCTTGAAATTGAGGCCGAGTGTCAGCATTTTATGGGAGACGATAAAAGCAGTAGAGAACTGTACTACCAATCGTATTATCTCTGCAAAGTCATTGGATATCAAATCGGGTTAGAGGTTGTCAAAAAAGAAGCGAAAGAATACTTGAACATCGATTTTATGAGTTAACCCATGTCTCCAACGCCCGGCATAGCATCACATGGCTGGATAGAAGGTTTGTCCGGATTCTCAGGCTGATCAGAACCGTCAGGTTGTTCCGTTTCGGTCACACCAGGCTGCGGCGTGGGTAAGTCTTCAGGCTCAGCGGCAAAGCAGGGGACAGCCAGCAAGCTGGCGGCCAGAACAAGAGAAGTAATCAGGGTAAAGAGACGTTTCATCATTTATTTTTTTCCTTTCATTTTATGTTGTTTTCTTGTTGGCAAAAGGATACCACTACAAGGCCGCACAGACCATATCGTATCGTGTTGCTTTTTTCTAACATAAAACGACGGGTTATACTGAGAATGAGGTCAGATGCTTTCCAATCGGCTTGTGATGCAGCAAGTACTAAAATAAGAGGATGGCCACCCAAAACAATGCCGTCAAGTCATTTGTGTGTGAATTGCTTCCGAGTTTCTAAAATCGCCCTGCACGGTTTTTGCACGGAATCTGCACGGTTTCAACCTATACAATGGTTGATAACAGGTGCAAAATTTACCAGTGGGCGTGAAACACGAATTTGGATAAATTGCTTATTATCGATAAAATTTTATGTTTTACAGCAGGCGGCATAATGGAGGAATTACCCCTGACTTGCGCTACGAATCAGTAGGCCGGGGATTCGAGTCCCTTCCATCGCACCAAAAACCCACGAAGAATCGAAAGATTCTCCGTGGGTTTTTCGCTTTTCAAGGTGCTTGCACATTTTTGCACATCAGCTGCACATCTGCGGGATGGGCAGTGTATTCTGTGCATCCTCTGCACGGCGTGATCTGCGCCGCACAAAAAGAAAATTTTTAGGCGAACAGCAGCCGGACAAGCTCCCGGCGTTCGTCTGAGCTCATCTGCCGGACGGCTTCAAGGATCACAGGACCTGTGATATTTGTTGCCTCCGGCGTTTTGTTTTCCTCCGGTCCGCTGGGGTCGGAACCGGATATGTCCTGCTTGTAGAAGTTGGCTTCAATCTTCTCAGCCAGCTCAATCCGGGGTTTGTCCTGGGTATGGGCGTAGGTGTCCATCAGGGTGGTCGCCGTAGCGTGCCCGGTGTTCCCCTGGACTGATTTGAAGTCACCGCCGGATTGAAGCAGCTGATAGGTTGCGCTGGAGTGGCGCAGCCCGTGGAACACGATGCGGGGGAACTCCGGGTGTGCGTCCTGCCATTTGAGGAACTTTTTGCGGATCAGGACTGGCTCCACGGCCTGACCATTGGGCAGGCGGAGAAGCATTCCGCTGTCGTGGTAGCGGTCCGGGGCGCGGGCCTCATCTGCTTTTAGCCTATCCAGCCAGTGTTTCAGTTCCTCCCGGAGAGCGGTGGGCAGAAAGATATTCCGGCAGGAGGACTGGGTTTTGGTGCTTTTCAGGATGAGAGAAGTTTTGCTGCCTTCCAGTTTATCGGGAAACTCCTTGATGATACAGCTGCCATCCACCTGAAGCAAGGCGTTTTTCTGGATGCGCTGCATGGATTTGTTGACCGAGAACGTGCCGACCCCACCGGCGGCGTCAAAATCGATGTCCTCCGGGGTGAGTCCGGCAACCTCCCCTTCCCGCAGCGCACCCACCAGGGTCAGGTGGACTGCCAGGTGGAGGATGGGATCCTCCATGCTGGCCAGGGCCGCTCGCATTTCTTCCACTGTCCAGATGCCTCGTTCCTGGGTGGTCTTTTTGGGGCCTTCCAGAGGAACGGGGCTTTTCAGAAGGATTCCCCATTCCACCGCATAGAGGAACGCGGTGTGAAGCAGACGATGAACCTCATGGATGGTGGTGCCGGACAGTAGACGCTGTTTCTGCTTGGGGGTGAGCTTCTGCTTTTTGCCCTCGATATACTGCCCACAGGGCGTTTTGCTCAGGGTACTATACAGATTCTCCAGGTGATAGGGCTTCAGCTTCTGCATCTCAAAGCTGCCGATATAGGGGAGGATGAGATTCTGGATGGTGGACAGGTTGGACTGGTAGGTTTTGGGAGCCCACTTGTGCTTGGTGCATTGTTTGGGCAGCCAGTTCATCAGGAATTCACCGACCGTTATAGTGGACGGAATCAGGAAAGTTCCGCTTGCAAGCTCGTGTTCCACCTGCTTTTTGCGGTTCATCGCCTCCTCTTTGGTGGGAAAGCTCTCCCATTTGTCGCAGCTTTTGCCGTGCTCATCGAGATAGGTGTAGCGGACGC
>NZ_NFKB01000103.1:0-3588 GCF_002160175.1 Faecalibacterium sp. An192 | reverse complement strand
AGGCCGTGTATTTTTAAGAGTGGTCTCAAAAATACACGCCCACTACATGGAATAATTCTCTCACTGTGAGACTGGGTTTAGCAAGTACGCCGTTTCGTGAGGCGCTTACAGCAAAAAGCCTAACAACGCCAAAAATAAAAGCTGTACCGTGAAATCTCTAATTCTACGGTACAGCTTTTAACTTTCTATATGAGATGGAAAAATTTCAGTGCATCCCTGATTGCCCGCTCTTTTTCCGGCGGACACTGCGGTACTTTAGCATCTTCCTTCTTTGACAGGTTATAATTCTGTCCTACATCCAGACCGCACTTCCGCTTGACCTGGGAGATGTACAGAGAAGATACCTTCAAGCCGCTATGCTCCAGCACATACGTCTTGATCTGCTCATATGTGGCGCCCTTCTGGAACCCGGACATATCCATATCCTCCAGCGAGAACTCCACCCGCACTTTTTTCGAGTCGATTTCTCCCTTGGAAAGCAAAACAACCGTCTCGTGCGTCGATTTTCCGTCCCAATCCAACATATCCACTTCCTGGTCATTAAAGAAGACTGGAATCCGAAAATCAATGCGTTTCAAAATCCGGCCATCCGCCTGCTGCTCGGGGAAGATTTCGACGCGTTTGATAAAGCTCTTCATGAACTCTTTTCTCTCGGCATCTGTAAATTCATCGTAGAGTTGATCGAAACAGACAAGATACTGGTAGATGTTATCGCGGCGGATTTTTTGGCTTCGGACGTTTAGGATTCTGGCCTGGAGTTCGTCGATGGATTTTTCTATGGCTGACATCTCATCGTAAAGGCGATCCTGACGGTCCTGGAGATCCTGGCTCTTGCGCTCATAGTGGGGATCGTCAAAATTCAAGTGGTCAATCTGATCTCCAATATGATTCTTGGCCCCGTTCAGCTGCCGGAGCTTTTTCCGGAGTGCATCCAGCTGCTGCTCCAACTCCCGGGTATCAATGGACTGACCAATTTTGTTCTGGATGGCATTTGAGAATTTGGGGTTGTGAATCAGATTCTGAATTACGGTCACCACTGCATCGTTGATGAAATCTTGACTCCATTGCTTGCTGTAGGTGCACGAATGACCATCGACTTCTTTGCGGTGCTTGCACTGGTAATAGAAATAGTCCCGATACGACTTCCCGTCCGGACCATGCTTTCGGTTGACGTTGCCATACATTCCAGCACCGCAGATGGGGCAGCAGAGAAGCCCGGAAAGAATGTGTTCATGCTCCAGGCTGTGGGTCTTTTCTTTCTTGCCGCCATTGTTTGCACGTTTCTGCTTTGCCAGGTGCCAATCGGCTTCTGAAACGATGGGTTCGTGGATACCATCGTAGAGCATATATTTTTCCTGCTTCACAATATGGTATTGGTTCCGTGTGCCCTGACGCTTTTCGTTGTGCCGGCGTCCGTAAGCCAATTTGCCGCAGTAGATCGGGTTCTCCAGGACACCTCTTACAAAGGCGGCAGAGAAGCTATCCAGCGTGTTATTCTGGCGCTTTTTCTTTTTGTAACCATGGGAATTCAGCCAGATGGCGATTTTGGATACGCCCATCGTGGTGTGAACGTATTTGTCATAAATGATACGGATTACTTCGGCCTCATCTTCGGCAATGATGAGTTCTCCATTTTCCAGCTTGTACCCATAGGGTGCAAAACCGCCGTTCCAGCGACCTTCACGGGCTTTCTGCTTGCGGCCCTCCATGGTCTGCACGAGAATGTTCTCACGCTCGATCTCGGCGACCGCAGATAAAACGGAAATCATCAATTTGCCGCTGTCTTTGGAGCTGTCGATTCCATCTTCCACGCAGATCAGGTTGACGCCGCAATCCTGCATCTTTTGCAGATAGGTAAGAACGTCTGCGGCGTTGCGGCCAAAACGGGACAGTTTGAAAACAAGAACAAAGGAAACCTGGTCTTTGAGCGATTCAATGTCTTGGATCATTTTCAGAAACTCCGGGCGGCCTTCGACACTCTTGCCGGATTTGCCCTCATCTGAATATTCGCCGACAACCACCATGTCCTGGAACTCTGCATACCGCCTGAGTTTCTCTTTTTGGGCATCCAGGCTGTATCCATCCACCTGCATGGCTGTGGAGACTCTGGTGTAGATATAACATTTGGGGTGAGTTTTCATGATAGTACCTCTCGCAATCGTAGTGGTGGATCTGAATAGGGGAGGAGTGACGTGTTATTTCGAGTGGGGAT
Organism: Faecalibacterium sp. An192; assembly: GCF_002160175.1. Lineage (NCBI taxonomy): Bacteria > Bacillati > Bacillota > Clostridia > Eubacteriales > Oscillospiraceae > Faecalibacterium > Faecalibacterium sp. An192. The sequence goes on along the minus strand of NZ_NFKB01000103.1, from coordinate 1,376 downwards.
GGTTTGAATTTGGGATAAATTTTAGAGATTCGTAGTTTCAAGAACAAAAATTACAGTAAAAATAACTGTCCCAACTTTATTTTACTATAATCCCAACTGTGCCGTCAATAGTAAAACTGAAATTTTTGCCGAACAGACGATAAAAACAAAGGTGTGGGAGGCCACTGGGACGAATAGGTGACCTCCCACATACATTTTAGGCAGCTATCTGATTTGCCTCACCATCAGCAGGAGCCATCTTATTAGGATGCTCATGTTCAGGTTCATCAGGGAACTTGACCCGGTCGCCGTATTTTTCAATCATACGGGCGAGGAAGTCCATGCACTGATCGAAATACATTTCTTGTTCTCTATTCATGACAGTTATCTTCCTCCCCGCTTCTTTGATAAGGTGTCCAGGTCTCGGTTGGCGTAGGAATCTATAACTTCCGGCGGAATTCGCTCCAATACGGCAAGGGCCTCCTGATACTCCCGCTGGAGCTTGGCATCGTTCAATTTTTTCAGAACGCTCTCGTGGTTTGCTTCTTCCAGGGACTCCGAGAGCTCTTTGTTTTTCTTCTTGAGCTTCTCATTCTCAGCCTTGGTACTGGTGAAGGCCGTACTGTACTTTTTCAGCTGGGTCCGCATTTTCTCCACGGCCGGGATATAGCCGTCCAGCAATTCGGAAATCTCGGCGGCCCGCTTCTTGCCGTTCAAAGGGCCGATGCCGGTCAGCAGCTCGTCCAGCTTCTGGCGCTGCTGGGTGAGGTGGGTCATCTCCTTGAAGATACGAGGCGGGATGTGGTCACGGCCCGTCTGGCTTGCGCTCTCGCCGCGCTCCAGGTCGGGGTACTTAACGACCATGTGTTCCCAGAACTTGTCCTGCCACCAGGTCAGTTTTTTCTTGTTGCCCACAATCTCCTTGGCACTGAGTCTGCCATCTGGCGTCAAGGGGACAAAAGAAAGGTGCATATGGGGCGTCTTCTCGTCCATATGCACCACGGCGGAGATGATAGTTTCTCTGGACTGGTATTGCTCAAAGAAACGGAGTGCTTCCTCAAAATACTGCCGGATTTCGGGCAGCTTCTTGCCCTTGAAGAACTCCGGTGTGGCGGTGAACAGGATCTCTACAAGCCGAACGCTGTCTTTTCTGGTGCGGCATCCAGCGGCGCTGATCTGGCGCTCAGCCTCAGCCCGGTAACGTTGGGGCGGCTCGATCAGGTGGAAGTTTTGCTTGCTGCGGGAAAGATCGATGTCGGGGTTGCTGGCGTATTTTTCTTTTCTGCGTTCGTTATGGGCCTCGATGTTGGTGATCTCCGGCCCCTTGTACTTGGCGAAGCGCATGATGGCGTATTGTGGTTGGCTCAATGGCGGCCCTCCTTTTTGGCAATTCAATC
>NZ_NFKB01000102.1:0-3874 GCF_002160175.1 Faecalibacterium sp. An192 | reverse complement strand
ACTTGGACCTTGCTTTATACCAGGCGTTTGCTGCCGTTACTTCTTCGGACTGTCGTAACTGGTTTGCTTGTGCCGGTTATTGTTGATATTTTATGGGGTTGCTCTAGAGGCACATTATCTTGTCGGAAGGGGCATATTCTCTGCGTCTCACCGATCTTTCGGTATAAGGGAAGTGGATCAGCTGATCCGCGGTCAACATCTCCGTCAGAGCCGTTTGGAGGCTTTGTTTTGCGGTTTGTTCCTCTGCCTCCAGCTCTTGCGAAATGTTTTTTCTTTAAAACCAAAACAGCCGCCGCCCGGGACCCAAGCCCCGGACGGCGGTTGTTGTTTATGTCTTTTTACAGGAGAATACAAATCAATCCGGTGCAGCCCTCGTTGATGACCCGTTCCAGGGTCTCCTGCATCCGGGTGCGGGCCTCCTGGGGCATATGCAGCAGTTTGGCCTGGAGGCCTTCATTCACCAGCTCGTGGAGGCTCTTGCCAAAGATATTGGACTCCCAAATCTTCACCGGGTCCTCCTCAAAGCCGGACAGCAGGCTCTGGACCAGCTCCTCGCTCTGGCGCTCACTGCCCACAATGGGGCTGATTTCGGTGCGGATCTCTGCCCGCATCATGTGGATGGAAGGGGCGCTGGCTTCCAGGCGGACGCCGTACCGGCCGCCCTGGCGGATGATCTCGGGCTGTTCCAGCCGCAGCTCGTCGATGGAGGGCATCACGATGCCGTAGCCGGTGGCCTCCACCTGTTCGATGGCGCTGCGCAGCCGCTCGTATTCCTTTTTGGCGCGGGCCAGCTCGATGATGCAGGGCATCAGACCCGCCTCATCGCCGATCTCCAGGCCCGTCTGCTCGCTGAGCACCTGATAGAACACGTCGGGCTTCAGCTCCACCGTCACCTTGACGCTGCCTTCGGCCAGGTCCATCCCCGTCACCGCCGACCGCTGCACCGCGTCGCAGGCCAGGGCCTCCCCGCCTTCGGCGGCCCGCAGGTCCTTCATCCGGGCGATGCTGGCCGCAAAGTTCAGCGCCGCCTCGTACACGCTGCTCTGGAGCCAATGGCCGCTGTCCAGCATGGTCACCCACCGGGGCATGGCAAAATCCAGCTCCCGCACCGGGAACTCATACAGCACCGACTCCAGAATCTTTTCCAGGGCGGCGGCGTCCAGGTCCACGCAGCTCACCGGCAGCACCGAACGGCCATACCGCTCCTCCATCCCTGCCGCCAGCTGGCGGGTCTCGGGAGAGTCGGGATGGGCGCTGTTGAGCAAAATCACATAGGGTTTGCCCAGCTCCTCCAGCTCCCCGATCACCCGGGCCTCCGCCTTTTCGTAGCCGGCCCGGGGGATATCGCTGATGGACCCGTCGGTGGTCACCACCACCCCGATGGTGGAATGGTCCCGGATCACCTTCTGGGTGCCGGTCTCGGCCGCCAGGTCGAAGGGCACCGCCTCATCAAACCAGGGGCTCTTGACCATCCGGGGCTTTTCGTCCTCCTCGTGGCCCATGGCTCCCTCCACCATGTAGCCCACGCAGTCGATCAGCCGCACCCGGCATTCCCCGCCCCCTTCCAGCTGGAGGGGGACCGCCGTCTCCGGGATGAACTTGGGCTCGGTGGTCATGATGGTCCGGCCCGCCGCCGACTGGGGCAGTTCGTCCCGGGCCCGCGCCCGGGCCGCCGTATCCCCCAGGGTCGGCAGCACCAGCTCCTCCATAAACTGTTTGATGAAGGTGCTCTTGCCGCTGCGCACCGGCCCTACCACGCCAATATAAATATCGCCGCCGGTCCGCTGGCCAATCTCCCGATACAGTACAGGATTCTCCACTGTGTACCTTCCTCCTCTCAGGCCCCGGGCACCAGCAGGCGGCGCGCCGCCGCCAGGGTGCGGGTGTCGGGTTCCAGGCCGTTGGCTTCCAGCATCTGGCCCGGCGATACATGGAACCGCCGCGCAATATCAAACAGTTCCTCCCCCGGCTGGGCGTAATACACCCGCAGGGAGATATCCGGGTCGGCGGGGGCCAGGGGGTCCCCGATCTCTATGCTGCTGACAAAAGGCCGGCTCTCCCGGCTCAGCACCGCCCCCTGGGCCCGGACGGTCACCGTGACTTCCAGGTTCCCGCCGGCACAGCCCGCCTGGACGTCCTGGGCCGACAGCCAGCACTCGGGGATCAGTTCCCCCATCTCTTTCACCGGCAGGGGCAGCGTCAGCTCGGCCGACTTGTCGTAGCTGTCGATCTCATCCAGGCTGTTCTGGCCAAAGGCCGTCACCAGCACCCGGGCCGTCAGCACCGGGCCGTCCTCCCGCTGTTCCACCGCCGCCGGGCCAAAGGCCACAAAACAGGCCAGAAGCCGGGTGTTCTCATCCGGCAGCGGACCCGAACAGGTGACCGCCGCCGTGTCGTCCAGCTTGCAGGCCAGCTGTTCCGCCGTCAGGGGGGCCGACTCGCTGCGGACCTGGTACTGGGTGGAAAAGGCGTCGGTGACGCAGTTCAGCTCATAGGGACGCCAGGCCCGCAGATGCAGCATGGAGGTGGCGGTGAGCTTGCCGGGGCTGCCGTCCTCCCCCTCCGCCACGGCAAACCCCACCGGCTCCACCGCGCACTGGCACAGGCAGTCCTCGGTGAGGCCCTCCACGTCCAGAATCTGGTTGAAGGGTATGGTGGCCGCCTGGCCCAGCAGCGCGGCGCTGCCTTTGGCCCGCCAGGCGCACTGGGCGTGGATTTCGCCCTTGACCACCGCTTTGCCGTTGAGAATCTTCATCTCCCCCACGGCGGCGCTGCCCGACACGTCCAGAATCGCCGCGGGGGGCTGGTCAAAGACCACCGTCCCGTCGGCGGCCATCAGCTTGTCAAGCACCGCGGCCCGCTTTACCCCCCGCAGGGTGGCCTGGCGCTGCTGGATGCCGCAGTCCGCCAGGGCCGTGACCGCCTCGGTGCTGCACTGGGTGGACACCGACGCCACCAGGCCATAGGCCCCCCGCACCTCGATGCGGCGGGGATTCACCGCCCGGCAGTTGATGTATTCGGTCTCCCCCTCCACCGACGCGCTCCAGGAGGTAAAACTGAAACTGGGCAGGTCCAGCGCCTTGTTGAAGGGGATCTTCTGCTCGGTCTGGCACAGTCCCGCCCCATCCTCCCCCTGATAGTAGACGGTACAGCGGATGTACCCCTCCAGCGTCAGCTTGCCCGGCTGCAGCTGCTTTTGCAGCACCACCGGCCGGGCAAAGCATTTCACAATCTTAAACACCTGGGGCAGATAATCGGAGATGAGAATCTCCGTCTCCACCGGGATTTCCGCCTTGACGGTGCAGCACCCGCCGCCGGCGTAGAGAATATCACGGAATACCTTCAGTTCCATGTTCACGGCGCTCCTTTCCTGTCCTTTGTACGGCGCATGGTTCATTGTATGCGGCGCAGTGTGGGACCAGAACCGACGCTTCCGCCCTACCGTTACACACACTCTATGTCTTTTAGCTTTTGTTCGCTGCGCTAGGCCCAGAGGGGGAGGGAGGGGGTTTCGACTCCCCCTCCCTACCCCCTCTGGACTCCCTACCCTCCCTAACGACCAGGGGAGACCCCTGGACCCAGACAGAGTGGTCGCTCTGGGCAAAAGCCTAAAAAAACACGACGGCCTTGGCTCGTTAAAACTTCGAGCGCTTACAAAAGACGGCCCGGTTTTTTCTTAACGGCTTTTGCCCGCCGCTCCGATTGAGACCACATGCCCGCCTCAGCGGGCTGGTAGTCCAATGAATCTATAACTGCTGTAAAACTGCACACTTTGAAATTGCAAGGTGATACCCTTTTATCATCTAAACCCACCCAACCACCCAATAGCGGAACCCCTGCGGCCTGTGGGCCTGTCCTCTTGCGCTTAGCCAAT
>NZ_NFKB01000101.1:0-4084 GCF_002160175.1 Faecalibacterium sp. An192 | reverse complement strand
ATCCTTCGCGGCTGGCAGACCGTACTTACGCGACGTGACGCGTGGCTAGTATTCTAGGGCTATGCCCGCATATGAAAAACCCCCGGCTATGCCGGGGGATATTTATTTGTTGTATACCAATAAAAGGCAGGGGAAGGAAAATACATTTTGTTCAATAATCACAAAAAACGCAATGAAAAATTGGCAAAATGAAAGGGTGAAAAAAATCGGTGCAGGGTTTATAATAATGTTATCGAAAAATGTGTATGCCTGTATGCACATGATTTGAGCGCAGCTGCGCTGCTGCAAGTTTACGCCAGATATAAGGAGAAATGATCTATGAAGGAATTCCAGTATACCATTAAGGATGCATGCGGCATCCACGCTCGTCCGGCCGGCCTGCTCGTCAAGGTGGTCAAGGGCCACGCCAGCACCGCTACCCTGGAGAAGGACGGCAAGAGCTGCGATATGCGCAAGCTGATGGCCCTGATGGGTATGGGCGTCAAGCAGGGCGACACCGTTACCATCAAGGTTGAGGGCGACGATGAGGACGCTACTGTGGCCGACATCGAGAAGTTCATGACTGAGAACCTCTAAGAACAACCGTTCCTGAGCCCTCGCGGTAAGCCTGCGGGGGCTCTTTTTGAAGGCAGCCGTCCAGCTGCCCCGTACAGAGGCAAACGTCTGGACGGAGAAAGGATACAGTTATGCAGGTAGGTACCGGCAAAAGCGTTTTGAACGGCATTGCCATCGGCAAGATCAAGATTTACAAGAAGAAAGATACCACCATCTCCACCAAGCCCGTCACCGACACCGGCGCGGAGCTGCTGCGCTTTGAGGATGCCCAGCAGAAGGCCATCCAGCAGCAGACCGCCCTGTACGAGAAGGCTCTGGAGGAGGCCGGCGAGGAGATCGCCGAGGTGTTCAATATCCACGCCATGATGCTGGAGGATGACGACTTTGTGGATGCCATCCGCGAGATCATCACCAAGCAGAAGATGTGCGCAGAGTACGCCATCAAGACCGCAGGCACCAACCAGGCCGCCGTCTTTGCAGCCATGGACGATCCCTATCTCCAGGCCCGCAGCGCCGATGTCATCGACATCGCCCAGGCCATGCTGGACATCCTGCAGGGCACCGATGTGGACAGCATGCAGGGCACCGAGCCCACCATCCTGGTGGCCGAGGACCTGGCTCCCTCCGAGACCGTCCGCCTGGACAAGAGCCTGCTGCTGGGCTTCATCACCCGCGAGGGCAGCACCAACAGCCACACCGCCATTCTGGCCCGCAGCATGAACATCCCTGCCCTGATCCAGTGCAAGGAGATCGACGACGCATGGGACGGCAAGATGGCAGTCATCGACGGCTACAACGCCTGCGTCTATGTAGATCCCACTCCCGACCTGCTCAAGAGCCTGCAGAAGCGTCAGCAGGAGGACAAGAAGAAGCTGGCCCTGCTCCAGGAGCTGAAGGGCAAGCCCAACACTACCCTGGACGGCACCACCGTCAACGTCTACGCCAACATCGGCGGCATCGGCGACGTGGGCTCGGTCCAGCAGAACGACGCCGGCGGCGTGGGCCTGTTCCGGTCCGAGTTCGTCTACCTCAACAGCAAGGATTACCCCTCTGAGGAGTACCAGTTTGAGGCCTACAAGCAGGTGGTGGAGACCCTGGCCCCCAAGAAGGTCATCATCCGCACCTGTGACATCGGCGCCGACAAGACCGTCGATTACATGAAGCTGGACCACGAGGAGAACCCCGCTCTGGGCTACCGCGCCATCCGCATCTGCCTGACCCGCAAGGACTTCTTCAAGACCCAGCTGCGGGCCCTGCTGCGGGCTTCGGCCTACGGCAATGTGGGCATCATGTTCCCCATGATCACCAGCCTGCGTGAGCTGCACGACGCCAAGAACATCCTGGACGAGTGCAAGGTGGAGCTGGCCGCCGAGGGCAAGAAGATCGGCGAGATCGAAGTGGGCACCATGATCGAGACCCCCGCCGCTGTCCTGATCGCCGACGACCTGGCCAAGGAGTGCGACTTCTTCTCCATCGGCACCAACGACCTGACCCAGTATACCTGCGCCATCGACCGCCAGAACGCCAAGCTGGAGCCCTTCGCCAATCCCCATCACCCCGCCGTCCTGCGCGAGATCAAGATGACCATCGACGCAGGCCACCGCCATGGCATCTGGGTCGGCATCTGCGGCGAGCTGGGCGCAGACACCTCCCTGACCGAGACCTTCCTGCGCATGGGCGTGGATGAACTGTCGGTGAACCCCAAGAGCATCCTGCCGGTCCGCAAGAAGATCCGCAGCATCGATCTGACCAAGCCCGCTGTGGACACCGCAGACGCAGAGGACGCCAAGGCCTGATCGGAAAAAAGAACCCTATACGGCCCGCCTGACCCGGCGGCCGTTCCATCAACACCATGGTCCCCGGAGAACAGTGTCCTTCGGGGACCTTTTTGAGAGAAAAAGCAAGGAGGAATACCGTTATGTCTCTGCCTGAAAATTTCCTGTGGGGCGGCGCTACCGCGGCCAACCAGTGCGAGGGCGCCTACAATGAAGGCGGCCGCGGCCTGTCCACCGTGGACGTGATTCCCTTTGGCCCTGACCGTATGCCCGTCATGCGGGGCCAGATGAAGATGCTGGACTGCGATGCAGACCACAGCTATCCCGCCCACCAGGCCATTGATATGTACCACCGCTACAAGGAGGACATCAAGCTCTTTGCTGAGATGGGCTTCAAGTGCTACCGCCTGTCCATCGCCTGGACCCGCATCCTGCCCAACGGCGACGACGACACCCCCAACGAGGAGGGCCTGAAGTTCTACGACGACCTCTTTGATGAATGCCACAAGTACGGCATCGAGCCCCTGGTCACCATCTGCCACTTCGATACCCCCATCGCCCTGATCAAGAAATACGGCGGCTGGAAGGACCGGCGGATGATTGACGCCTACCTGAAGTACTGCACCGCCATCTTCCGCCGCTACAACGGCAAGGTCAAGTACTGGCTCACCTTCAACGAGATCAATATGCTGCTTCACCTGCCCTTCATGGGCGCCGGCATCCTGTTCGAGGAAGGGGAGAACCCCACCGAAGTCCAGTACCGCGCCGCACACTATGAGATCGTGGCCAGCGCCAAGGCCGTGCGCCTGGCCCATGAGATGATGCCCGGCGCCATGGTGGGCTGCATGCTGGCCGCCGGCGAGTATTATCCCCGCACCTGCAGCCCGGCCGATGTCCGGGCCGCCCTGGAGGCCGACCGGGATAACTTCTTCTTCATCGACGCCCAGGCCCGCGGCGCTTACCCCGTCTGGGCCAAGAAGCGGATGGAGCGGGACGGCATCGTTCTGGACTGCACCCCCGAGGATGAAGCCGACATGAAGGCCGGCACCGTGGACTTCATTTCCTTCAGCTACTACTCCAGCCGGTGCGTCACCACCGACAAGGAGCTGCTGGCCAAGGACGGCGCTTCGGGCAACGCAGCCTTCGGCGGCGTCAAGAACCCCTACCTGAAGGCCAGCGACTGGGGCTGGGCCATCGATCCCGAGGGCCTGCGCACCACCATGAACGCCCTGTACGACCGCTACCAGAAACCCCTGTTCATCGTGGAGAACGGCCTGGGCGCCAACGACACGGTGGAGGCCGACGGCAGCATCCACGACAGCTACCGCGTGGACTATATGCGGGCCCACATCAAGGAGCTGATCAAGGCGGTGGACGAGGACGGCCTGCCGGTGATGGGCTATACCATGTGGGGCCCCATCGACCTGGTGTCTGCTTCCACCGGTGAGATGAAGAAGCGCTATGGCTTCATCTATGTGGACAAGGACAACGCCGGCAACGGCACCCTGGCCCGCAGCCGGAAGGACAGCTTCTACTGGTACAAGCAGGTTATCGCCACCAACGGCGCCGACCTGGGCGAATAAGCCGGAAATCTGTTATAAAATCAGGAAACTATCCGATCCGTAAATGAAAAGAGCGCCTGGCCTGTGAACCGCTCCAGTAAAAGTAGACAGTGAAAAAAGAAGGCCTCCTGTGGTAGAATAAAACTACTACAGGAGGTCTTTGCTATGCCCAGAAAATACAGCCACATTCAG
>NZ_NFKB01000100.1:0-4181 GCF_002160175.1 Faecalibacterium sp. An192 | reverse complement strand
TATAACCACGAGCGAATCCAAACGAAAGCAGGAGTGGCTCCGCTAACGCTCCGCCACTCCTGCTGAATCCTAATATCCTACACTTGGGGCTTTTTTGTACTGTCCGCACGATTTGGATCAGTTCATTCCGTGAGAGGAAATGGCGGGGGCTCTTTATGTGCCCGTTTACTTTTTTCTGGAGTGTCTCTGCAAAAAGAGCCGCAGCCACCGCATCACAAAGGCGGCGGCCAGAATGCCCCCCACCGCCCTGGGCGACGGTCTGGTCTCGATGGAGGGGAAAAGCCCCAGGGACATGCCCACCAGTACCCCTGCCAGAACCGCTACCACCACCCAGAACACAACCGCGCTTTTCTTCATCCGAGACACTTCCTTTCATCTTTCTTCTTCCCTTTTATTATAACAAAATCCGCCCGGGCTGTCACATCCTTTGCCCGATTCATCATCAAAAAATCCCCGCCTTTCCTGGGACGGAAAAGCAGGGAGGGTGGGTTATTTTCTTTTCAGCATTCCGTTTTGGCGAAGATGCCGCAGGCGGCGCGGTACATGGCTGCGCCCCAGGCCAGAGCCAGCAGGGGCGAGGCGCAGAACAGCGCCATCACCATTTCCTCGCTGACCGGGACGCCCGCAGCCCACAGCACCCCATACACGGCGGCGCACAGGGCCGCCGGAATCAGGAAGGACACCAGCAGCAAGACCCGGGCCCGTTCGGCGCCGAACCGGTACACCAGCGGGATGGCCACGCTGCCCATGGCAAAGGCCACCGCCCAGCTCACCAGAGCCAGGGCGGCCAGCTCGGCGAAGGCCTGCAGCCCCACGGTGTACTCCCCCATCACAAAGCCGCCGATGCCGCCCACCAGCAGGCCAAACAGGCTGCCCGCGGTGCAGAACACCGCCAGCACGGCATACTTGGCCAGGACGATTTCCCGGCGGGTCACCGGCATCACCAGGGCATAGGGAGTCCAGCCGGCCATGTCGTCAAACGTAAAGGTGGTCACCGTCATCATGCTGCACAGAATGGTGCACATCACCAGATAGCCGCCTGTGCCGGAGGTGGGCACAAATCCCACCGCCCATACAATTAGGATAAACAGCATCGATTTTACATTGTGTACAATGTTATACAGGTCTTTCAGCACCAGACTTTTCATTTGGACCGCTCCCCTTTCACATACAGAAGAAGGATGTCGTCGATGGTGGCGTCGTCCACTACGGCGTTTTTATACAGGCGGCGGGCCTTTTCCTTGTCGGGCACCAGGACGTCCCACTGGTAGGCCTCTTTCCGCCAGGCCAGCACGTCGGCGCTGTCCATCTGGCCGAAAACCGCTGCGCCGCACCGGACCACGCCGTAGCGGTACCGCAGCTCGTCCTTGGACTTGCAGAACATCATCTGCCCCTGGTGAATGAAGGTGATGTAATCCGCTACCTTTTCCAGGTCGGTGGTGATGTGGGAGGACATGAGGATGCTGTGTTCCTCGTCCTGGACAAACTCCAGAAACACGTCCAGCATATCGTCCCGCATCACCGGGTCCAGGCCGCTGGTGGCCTCGTCCAGAATCAGGAACTTGGGCCGGTGGCCCAGGGCCGCCGCAATGCTCAACTTGGCCTTCATTCCCTTGGACAAGCCCTTGATCTCCTTGTCTGTGGGGAGAGAAAAGCGATGCAAATACTCTTTGTAAAGGTTATCGTCCCAGTTTTTGTAGGCCTCGCTCAGAATACGGCCCACCCGGGCGGGAGTCAGGGTCTCGTAAAAGCTGATGCCATCGAACACCACCCCGATGTCCTCTTTCATCTCGGGGGCCTGGGCCAGGTCTTTGCCCCAGAAGGTCACCTTTCCCTCATCTTTATGAATCAGGTCCAGTATCGCCTTGATGGTGGTGCTCTTGCCGGCGCCGTTCTCGCCGATCAGGCCCATGATGCAGCCTCCCGGCACCGTGAAGGACACGTGGTCCAGCGTGAAGCCGTCGTACTGCTTGGTCAGGTCCTTTACCTCTAAGATCGCATCCATGGTCACTCGCCCTCCTGGTAAAACAGTGTCAGTACCTGGATCAACGTTTCCAGCGGGATGCCGCTGGTCCGGGCAATGTCGGCAGCCGCCTGCAGGTGTTCTTCGGCCTGCCGCTGCTGTTCCTCCTGATAAAAGTCCTTGTTCTGTGCCGACACAAAGCTGCCCCGTCCCACCGTGGTCTCGATGAAGCCGTCCCGCTGCAAGTCCTCATAGGCCTTCTGCACCGTGATGACGCTGACATGGGTGGATTTGGCCAGCGCCCGCATGGACGGGATGGGGTCGCCGGTCTTGAGCTCGCCGCTCATAATCATGGCCTTGATCTGAGAGGTGATCTGCTCATAGATCGGTTTGCCTGTGTTGGAGCTGATGATGATTTCCACAGCGCTCCTCCTCTGTCATTAAGTGTACTTATTGACTAAGTACATTATATTCAATCAACACAGCATTGTCAAGGGGAGCCGGCAAAAAATCCCCTTCCGGCCCGAAAGCCGAAAGGGGACGCTGCGGCTGAAATACATCGTTTCAGGCGCTGATTTCATTGTACCTGCATTCTATTTTTGTTATAATGGATCTGGAAGAATTTTCTGCCGGCATTGCATCGAAAAAAGGAGGCCCTTCCCATGCAGGGATAAATCACCCGCACACCCCATCTGCATCATCCAGAGGTGAAAGGCTATGTCCAATCCAACCATCTACCAAACATGGCGCAAGCGGCTCAATCTGATGTTGTGTGTCGCGGCCGCCGGAATGATTCTGTCCATTCTCATCATCGGCCTTGGCGGCTTTACAGCCTGGCAGCCCTTTGGGACCTGGACTGTTTTTGCTTTCGGTGGACTCAGCACCGCCAAGACCTTTATGGTTCAGGATTTGGTGCGGGCCGAAAAAGAAAACGCCCCTGTGCCCAAAGGCAAATTCCTTTTCTATGCTGTCCTGGGCATTGCTGCGGCCACCCTTTGGGTCTACATCCTGCTCCGGTTTCTGCTTTGAAAGGAGAGAAAAGCGATGACCCCTCTGTCCAAAAAGCAAAAGCGTATTCTGTTTTTCTGGATTCTTCTCACCCTACTCCTGTTCGCCTGTATTTTCGTTATCGACTTTTTCCAGCTAACCGAATGGCAGTCCCTCGGCAGTTCTATGGTGAATGTCTACGGCATCCTGTCGGCCGCGAGTGTGGTCATGTTTGTGCTAGAACATCACAACAAGCCCAAACAATCATCTGGAAAGGAGTAACTTCATGAGAAAACAGTGGATCGTTCTTGGAACCGCCATTGTCGTCTGCGCTGCCGCAGCCTGCCTCGGATATCGGCACAGCACTTCCCCGGTGCAGATCACCAACGAGGCTCTGTCTTCTCTGGCGAATGATTATAACAAAGTGCAGGCAATGGCCTACACCGGCATGGTGGAACTGGATTGGACCGATTCCATCGAGGTGGGAGGAACACTGTTCTTCCGGGTAAACGACCCGGAACTTCAGACCATGGCGGACTTCAAAGAAGTGCTGAACCGGGTCTATGTCCCATCCAAGGCGGAGGAAATCCTGTCCTACTGCACCGAGACGACGAGCGTTCTGACCGAAAAAGACGGCGTCCTCTATCGGGCGGACACCTATGAGATGGGCTGGCCTCTGGAACCAAAAGCGAATGCCGCACAGCGGGAGGGAGATACCATTACCGCAGATATCACCCTCGCCTACAATGAACCAACGCCCGGTATTCTGACCCTGCAAAAAGAGGCCGGCGTGTGGAAGATCTCCGACCTTTCCATGTAAAACAGATCCTCTGAATACAAAAACTTTGCCGCAGGGTCATGCACTTGTATGGTGCACGTTCTGCGGCAAAGTTTATTTTCTTATCGCACTAAAAACAACAAGAGAAAACCCCCGAGGATTTATCCTCAGGGGTTCTGTTAGAGAAGCCGGCATCTACCTATTTTCACAGGCCGTGTCCAGCCAACTATCTTCGGCACAAGTGAGCTTAACTTCTGTGTTCGGAATGGGAACAGGTGGGACCTCACCGTCATCGACACCGGCTGTTCAGATTTGCGTCTGAACAATCTCTCTATTCTCTTTTGGAAGGACGTGCCTTCAGAACTGAATAATAATCTGCGCTGTGCAATCAGAGTACAAGTGCTTTCAACCTGGTCAAGCCCTCGATCTATTAGTACACTCTTGCTGAATGGA
>NZ_NFKB01000010.1:0-81900 GCF_002160175.1 Faecalibacterium sp. An192 | reverse complement strand
GTGAGAGCCGGCCCTCGCAGAGGGACCCTATCTTTCGTGACGCAAAAGTTCTTTTGTTTTGGTGCGATCAACAACAGAAGGAATATTGGTTAGACATTCCCCTTTGTCGTCACATCGGATGGGTGTATACCCGGGCGGTCAGGCGGTCTCACACCCAACGCCTCTTATATCACGCCCGGCCATGGTGCTGCCGGGGTGTTATAAGTAATTTTTCTCTTAGCTCTTAGCGCTCCAGAGTCTTCTTGGCTGCAGTCCGAGTGATAGTACCAGCCACATAGTAGGTCACATGGCCAGCAATATCGGTGGAAGAAGCCATCACGATGGTGCCTTCGTAGCTGCAAGCATAATACTTAGTGCCAGCCTTGTCGCTGTCATTCAGGGTGTTCTTCTTCAGATCCTCAACGATCTCATTTACTACCTTGCCAGCCATCTTGGCAGCAGCAGTCTCGTTCAGAGCATCGCGAACCTCTCTAACCACCAGCATAGTCTCGACAACTTCATCAGGCGAAGTGTCAGTTGCTTTCAGAGTGGGGAGCTGTGCGACAACATTTGCACCAGTCAGCATCCGGATGCCGTCAAAATCAACCGCCTTCAGCTCGATTGCATCCTGCAGAGCAGACAGCAGCTTAGCATCGGAAGTAAAAGTAACCTTAACCTTGTTGGCAGGATCCTGTGCATCATTGGCAGCGTCAACAATGATGGTGCTGTTACTGGGCTCAACAACAGTACCGTTGTTATTGCTGTTGCTATTGTCACCACAGCCAGCCAGCATGCTGACTGCCATCAGGCCAGCCAGAACCAGAGAAGCAATCTTCTTGAGTTTCATAGTGAATGTATCCTCCTTAATGGATATCGTATCAAAACCAGGCTAAATCCAAGCGCTATTTTGTGAAGCACAGAATAAATTAAGCTTCCAGCTTCTTCTCAGCAGCAGTCTGAGTGACGGTAAATGCTGCATAGTACTCGGTGTTGCCTTCGCCGCTCTTCACAGAAGTCATGGCAACAGTACCAGTGTAGCTGTAATCGTAGTATTTACCACCAACCTGGGTGTTGCCCTTCTCATAGCTGGTCTCGGGCAGCTTGGCAGCCACATGCTCATCAAAAGCCTTAGCAAAGCTCATCACAGCAGCTTCTTCAGTCCAAGCATTATTGGAACCCACATAAACGACAAAGAGCTTGGTGACACTCTTGCCATCGGTAGTATTGTTTTTTGCAGCAAACGCGCTTGCCACATTCGAAGCTACGCCCTGCTCTACACCGTTGAGCTTGTAAAGCTGTTCTGCAACTTCATTAGACGTATCGTTGCCCCGATAGCCAACTTGCTTTACTGCCTTGGCCAGGTCAGCGCTCAGAGTGGAATCAGCAGTAACGGTAACCTTGACATCGTTGTTGCTGTTCTGCTCATCATTGAAAGCAGAGACAATGGAAGAAGAGGTGCCGGGCTCCACAACAGTGCCGTTGCCATTGCTGCTGTTGTCACCACAGCCAGCCAGCATGCTGACAGCCATCAAGCCAGCCAGTGCCAGAGAAGCAATCTTCTTGAGTTTCATAATGAATTTTTCCTCCTTATGGTGTATAAAAGATAGAGACCCAAAACAGGTTCAAAGGAAGGTCCTTTCCTTTGTGTGCCTATAATAACATACCCCCCCCCCGGTGTCAAGACCCAATTTCAAGATTTTCCATTTTTGCTTAATTTTATATAGTTTGGGAATGTCCATCTTGGATACAAGCCGTTTTGAGGACGGGAGAGGCGGAGGAAATTTCCCCGGTTCTGCCCTCGGATTCAAAAATTTGTGGCGGTGGACGAGCAAAAATCCATGTCACCCCGAACGGCAGAGAAATAGCCAAAACCACACTTTAAAATAAAAATCCCCGCCCCTGTGATGAACAGGAACGGGGATTCTGGTTTTATTGGGTCCTTCTGTGCGTTTTCATCTGTAGGGCCTGGCAGATCGCCGGACTCACCGGGGCGCAGCCCGGGAACCTTCTAAAGCGGCTGAAACACTTTCCTCTTGCGGTGCCCTGCATTTTCAGCGCATCAAGGATGATGCTTGAAAATGCAGACCGCTGCGCCACTCACGGCTCCCTGTTTCATCCACTGGATGCGGTCGCCGTTCGTGCCTCTTGCGCTTAGCCGGTTTTTGCGGCGCGCCACGGCGGGCGCTTGCAAAAATCGGAGTGCGGCTCCGCCTCGGCTACGCAGCCAACTACAGCTCCCTGCTTCGTCCACTGGACACGGTTATCGCCGTGCCTTGCATCGTATCGTGCCGCAGGCACAAACGTCAGGAATGAGCCGGAGCATAACGGCCCCGCGGAAGTGTCGGAGACCCGGAAAGTGTATGGTACACAGTGAAAAGCTTTTTGCCTACTTTTTCTCGAAAAAGTAGGTTAGAAGGGGGCGATGTCCGTTTCGGTAATGGCGGTGGCGGGCAGGGTGCGGGTGTCCTGGTTCTCCGAGAGGGTCAGCTTGCCTTCCCGCAGAAGGGTGACCGCCTTGTCGTGGCTGGCTGCGTTCCAGTTGTTGCCCAGGATCTTCCAGTTGTTGTTCACATGAGGCTCAATGACGCCGCCCTTGACGGTCTGGATGTACTCGCCCAGCAGCTCGCGGATGCCGCCCACGTCGCCGCGGACGTCCATCTCCAGCAGCTGCGGCATGGCGTCGCCGGGAGCGAAGATGTCCGCCGCCATCAGCAGCTGGGTGGTGGCGCGGTAGTTGTTCACCGCAATCACAAAGCTGTCGCTGTCCTGCACCGGACGTCCATCGGGCCAGGTCAGATTCTTGATCCGGTTGCCGGGCTCCTGGGAAATGTCGATCTCATAGTTGACGCCCTCAAAGGCATCGTACAGATAATACCGGGTGGAGGGATCAAAGGCGATGGTCACATCGCCCGGCTGCCAGGTCTTGAAGAAGGCCGCCGACCACTCCATGTAATCCCGCAGCTGGGCGCCGTTCATCTGCAGCTTGTACAGGGTGTTCTCGTAGGTGTAAATGCTGGTCAGGTCGCACTTGCGGATGGTGCCTTCCTTCATCTGGCTGGTCATGGAGGTGAGGGCCGTGGCCGAAACCTGGGCGCCGGTATAGTACATCTGCACCTCGTTGATGAAGTCCAGCAGGGCGGTATCCATCACCATAGGGGAGGGGATGTTGTCGATCTCGTTGTCGGGAGCCATATTGCCGCCCCGCAGCTCGCCGATGGGGATGACTGCGTCTGCCTTGGCCCGCTCATCGTAGGGGGCCAGCAGGGCCACCAGCTCGGGGTCTGCCTCATAATTCTTGATCTGCAGGCTCTCGGAACTGCGGCCCACCACCTTCCAGCTGCCGTCCCACTGGCGCTGCAGTTTCAGGTGAATGTCCGACAGGGTGGCGCCGGCGCTCTTGTTCTCGATCACCAGGACGCCGTTGATCTCCTGGCCGGGGATTTCCTTGTGGCCGTGGGCCGCGATGATGGCGTCAAACTCGGGGCAGGCGTTGGCCAGGTCGGTGACGCCCGAGCCGGCTACGCCGTACTCGTTCTCGGTGTCCATATGCATGACGCCGATCAGCACGTCCACCTTGTCCTTGATCTGGTCCACGATCTTGCGGCACTCGTCCACCGGGTTGGTGACGGTCCAGCCCGACAGGTTCACTGCATCCCAGCGGGTGATGTTGGGGGTGACCATGCCGATCAGGCCGATCTTGACATCCTTCTTCTGGATGATGGTGTAGCCGTCGGCCAGGGCTGCGCCGTCGGGACCATACACGTTGCCGGTCAGGACCTTGGCTTTCTGCTGGCTCATGACCTTTTTGAGGGTGTCCATGCCGTAGTTGTACTCGTGGTTGCCCGGCACCCACACGTCGTAGCCGATGGCGTTCTGGGCGGCGATCATGGGGTGAACGTCATCGTTCAGGAACAGCTGGGCCGAGTTGCCCTGAATGGTGTCGCCCGCATCGATCACCAGGGTGTCCGCGGTGCGCAGCTGCTTGATGGCCGTGGCCTGCTGGGCCACGCTGCCGCTGGATTCCGCTTTGTTGGCTGCATAGTCCCAGGGATCGAATTTGCCGTGGGTGTCGCTGGAGGCCAGGATCTGCAGATCCATATTGAAGGGCCAGAAGCAGGCGGACGCCGACGGCGCAAGGCCGGTGATCGTTGCAGCGGTGGCGGTGACGCCCGCTGCGCGCATGAAGGTACGCCGGGAAATCTTATATTCTTTCATAATTTCCTCACTTCCTGGAGAACAGACCAATGACTTTTTAAAAAAGTCGAACTGCCCTAAGTATACGGCCTACAACCCAGCTTTTCAATCGGTTTTTATGCAGAAAAGCGGCGCTATTTTTTGTAAATCTTTACCAAGACTTCTTTTTACTTTACAAAAGCAAAGCAAGAAAACCGCCGTTTTTCTCAAACCGTCCGGTATCTTTCCACCCTTTATTTTTCAACCAAAAAGCCCCCGTCCTTCCGGTGAGGGAAGGCGGGGGCTTTGGGGTGCTTTTGCGGGGTGCTCAGGGCACCCGAAACGGCGGATTATTCGTTGCCGTCGGGGGCGGGGCCGTCAGCGGGCAGGGCCTTGGCCGCATTCTGGAGGGCCAGGAACTCGGCGGCGTCATCGGGCACATCGTCCAGGTCGTCGCCGCCCACATCCACCACGCGGGGCGGACGCTTGAAGAAGACATCGTACATCATGGGCACGATGTACAGGGTCATGAAGGTGGCGTAAGCCAGGCCGCCGATGATGACCACCGCCATGCTGCTCATGAGCTGGCTGGCCATATCGTCGCTGAACAGCACCATCACCATGCCCAGAATGGTGGTGAGGGCGGTCATCAGGATGGGACGCATACGGGTGCGGCCGGTGGCGATCAGGGCGGAACGGCGGTCCATGCCGCCCAGACGCAGCTGGTTGGTGTAGTCAACGAACAGAATACCGTTGTTGACGACGGTACCCATCAGGACGATGAAGCCCATCAGGCTCATGAGGCTGAGCTGCTCGCCCAGGGCCAGCAGGCCCACCATGCCGCCGGTGAAGGCCAGGGGAATGGTGAACAGAACGATGAAGGGGCTCAGCAGGCTCTGGAACTGGGCCACCATGACCAGGTAGACGAAGGGCAGCGCCATGGCCAGCCAGCGGAACATCTGGCCCATGATGTCGTTGACGTTGCTGGTCTCGCCGCTGAGGGCCACGCTGTAGCCCTCGGGCAGGCCGCCCTCGGCGCTCCACTGATCCAGGGTGTTCTGGAGCTTGCGGGCCTGAACGGTGGTGTTGTAGCCGTCCAGGGTCTCGGCGGTGACGGTGATGCAGCGGGTCTGATCCTGACGGCTGATGGAGTCGGGGGTGGTGCCGTAGGTGATCTCGGCGAACTCACGCAGGGTGTGGACCTCCGACACCTGGGTGCCGTCGGCGGCATAGTTGGTGGTGTTGAAGGTCATATCCATCAGGTTTTCCACGGTCAGGGGATCGGTGTCGTCCACAACGCGGACGGTCATGCTCTCGCCGTTGATGCTGATGGTGGTGGAATCGGTGGAGGTGGTGAGGCGGGCTGCAATGGCCTGGTAGGCCTGGGCCACCGTCAGGCCGGCGGCGCGGGCCTTGTCCTTGTCGATGTGCAGCTCGATGGTCTGGTCGCCTGCGCCCATGCCGGTGGTGGCGTTGGCGAAGCCCTTGGTGTTGTTGACCATCTCGATGACCTCCTCGCTCAGGCTCTGGAGGGTATCGAAGTCGTTGCCGTAGATGGTCACCGACAGGCCGCTGCCCAGCATGCTGGACAGTTCCGAGATGCCGTCGATGGTGACGGTGCTGGTGCAGTCAAACTGGGTCATGGCTTCTTCCAGAGCCGCGCCCACCCGCTCTGCGTCGGAGGCGCTGGCGCCGGCTTCCAGCTTGATGTTATAGGCATAGGTGCCGTAGCCGGTGGAAGTGGTGGACAGCAGGTTGCTGATGGTACTGCCCAGCATGCCGATGTCGATGCCGTAGATGGTGGTATCGGTGGTGACGCCCACCTCCGCCACCTGGTCCAGGCCCATGGCGGTCTCCAGAATCTGGCCCGCCATCTCATAGGACTCCTCGCGGGTCATATCGCTGGGGGTGGTGACGCTCATGCTGATCTCGGTGCTGGAGACGGTGGGCAGCATAACCATGCCCATCAGGGCCACCCGCCAGACGCAGAAGGCGAACAGGACCACCACCACGCCCATGGGCGCGGCCTTGTGGTTCAGGCACCACTCCAGGCTGGCGGCGTACTTCTCCTGCACCCGCTCAAACCAGGGCATGGGTTTGATGGTTGCCTGCCGCAGAATGGTGGAGGCGGAGGCCGGAACCACCGTCACAGCCACCAGCAGGGAAGCCATCAGGCAGTAGCCGATGGTCAGGCACATGGGGAGCATCAGCTCATAGGTGATCTGCTCGGTAAAGACCACCGGCAGGAACACGCAGACCGAGGTGAGGGTGGAGGAGATGATGGAGCCGAGCACCTGGCGGGTACCCTGGACGGCTGCACGGGGGGCAGGGACGCCGCGTGCCCGCAGGCGGTAAATATTCTCAATGACAACGATGGAGTTGTCCACCAGCATGCCGATGCCCAGGGACAGGCCGGCCAGGCTCATGACGTTCAGGTTGATGCCGGTGAAGTACATCAGAACGATGGCGAACAGCACCGACAGGGGAATGCTGATGCCGACCACCAGGGTGGGCTTGATGTCCTTGAGGAACAGGGCCAGGATCAGGATGGCCAGGGCGGCGCCCACAGCCATACTGGTGAGGATGCTGGAAATCAGGATGGTGATGTAGTTGCCCTGGTTGGACAGGACGTTGAAGTTCAGACCCTCATACCGTGCTTCCAGCTCGTCAAAGGTGGCCAGGCAGGCATCCGACACCGCGTTGGCGCTGGCGGAAGTGCTCTTGTAGATGTTCAGAACCACTGCCCGGTCGTTGTTCAGGCGGGTGAAGGACTCCTCGGCGTTGTCCACCACCGCCACGTCGGCCACGTCCCGCAGATAAATGTCGGCGACGCCGTCGATGTGGAGCAGCAAAGCGCCCTCCAGGTCCTCGATGCTGTCGTACTCCTCGCCCACCTTCAGCAGCCAGGAGTTATCGTCCTTGTCGTCGATATAACCCGCCGGCATCGAGAAGTTCTGGGCGTAGATCAGCTGGGACAGCACGTCGATGGTCAGCATATTGTTGACGTCGGCGTTGGCAAAAGCGCTGGCCTTGGCGGCCTCATACTCTTCCTTGTACTGGTCGTAGAGCTTCTGGCCCTCTTCCACCTGGCGCTGGGCCTCGGTGATCTGGAGGTAGGCCTCCAGCTGGGTCTGGCTCATCTCTGCGTACACCGTCTCGAACTGATCCATCAGCTCGGGCACACGGTTCAGAGAATCCAGCACGTCCTGCATGGTGCTGTACACCACGTCCAGGCTCTGCTGAATCTGCAGGGTATCCATCAGGTCGCCGGCGGTGGAGCCGTCCCCGCCGGTCTCCTGGTCCAGCCGCTGCTGCAGCTGCTGGAGGGCGATGGTCAGCTCATCGGTCAGGTCGCGGATTTTGGACACCACATCGATCAGGTCGTCGATATCCCGCAGGCCGGTGGTGGAAATTTCGTCCATGATTTCGGCCAGGCCCTCCCGGACGCTGACCAGAGCCGCCTTGATCTCAGGCTCGTTGACGAAGGCGATCAGGTTGTCGATGGCGTTCATCAGGGTCTGGACCTTGTTGCGGATTTCCACAGTGGCGTCCGACACCATGCCGGCCACCCGGTCCACCACGCCCGAGGCAAAGACGTTGCCGAAGGTATCAATGGCCTCCTGCAGCTGGGCCTTGCCGTCCGCCAGCTGGACGGCGGCGGCGTCCAGCTGTTCCTTGGCCAGGGCCAGCTGGGTGTCCACCTGCTCCAGAAGCAGGACGTTCAGCTCCTCGATCTTGTCCTCGTTGAGCTCCACCTGAATGTACTTGTTCACCAGGCCGGTGGTGGAAATGCTGGACACGCCCGACTGGCGTTCCAGTTCGGGAATGACGCTCTCCTGCAGGAAATCGCTCAGCTCGTAAATATCGGTGCCCTCCCGGCCCACGGCCACCGTCATCATCGAGCTCATGTCCATGCTCAGCTCAAAGATGGAGGGGGTCAGGCACATGTCGGGCAGACTGTCCTTGTTCTGGTCCAGGGTGTTGGACACCTTGACCAGAGCGCTGTTCATATCGGTATCGGCGCCGAAGCTCAGCTGCACAATGCTGTAGTTCTCCGCCGAAGTAGAGGAAATGCTGGACACGCCCGCAACGG
This sequence comes from Faecalibacterium sp. An192, assembly GCF_002160175.1. Taxonomy (NCBI): domain Bacteria; kingdom Bacillati; phylum Bacillota; class Clostridia; order Eubacteriales; family Oscillospiraceae; genus Faecalibacterium; species Faecalibacterium sp. An192. Next base: position 73,655 of record NZ_NFKB01000010.1, on the reverse strand, counting down.
TGCCCAGGGCGCTCTCCAGCACCTCGGACACTTCGCTCTCCACCTTTTCAGGGCTGGCGCCGGGATAAACCGTCACCACCATCAGGTAGGGCGTGCTGATATCGGGCAGCAGGTCGGTGCGCAGGTTGGTCACCGACACAAAGCCCATCAGGAACACGATCAGGACCGCGACCAGAACGGTGAATGGTTTTTTAACACTGTACTTTTCCATGAATCTTCCCTTTTTGACTTGCGCCCAGCGCCGCAATACCGCGGCAGCGTGGGCCGATCGTAGCTGGAATGCCGGCACGGGCGGCCAAACGCCCTGCCGGAGGGGGCATCTGTGCCCCATGCATATTTAAAAACGGACAGCCGGTCCGGTTTATTGCAGTCATATTTTACAATCTGCAAAAAGAGACCTGTTCTGCCCCGAACAAAAAATTTCCGGCGTTGCAATGCGGGTTCCCGGAGGGACCCGTCCGCGCCGGGAATCGACCCGAAAGATGGCGTCAGAGCCAGAAAACCGGGAGCCAGTGCAAAACCGGCCTGCGGCCGCCCCGCGGACGGCGCCAAAACCATTATTTTACACTATCTCCCGTCGTTATTTTGGCTGTCGATATCTGCCCTAATTATACACGAAACTACCGAGCTTGCAAGGGCCAAAATGTGATTTTTTTGAGGATGCTTTACCACTTTTTCCATTGGGTCCTTATTTTCCGATGGAAAACCCCCAAAAAATATGATATACTGTTAAGATGACAGCCTGTTGGGGCTGTCGGGGCGTGTCAAAAAACGACACGCTTTAGGGGGAACCCATTTCTGCACGCATGCGCGTGACAGAAATTCCTTGGTTGCGGTTCCCTGCTTTTGCAGCGGGCGTCGTAGTGCCCTTGCAAAAGACAGACCGCGGCCCCTGCTCCGCTTCGCCTGTTTCTGCCGCAGGCAGCGGCTCAGCTCCGCAGTCCCTAATATCCCCCTGGGGACAAAATTTGACGCAGAACCGCGCACTCAGCCTTGGGGCTGTCAATCCATTGCGCAACACAGTGAGGTTTATATACGATGAAACAGGCGATTGCCGTCCGTTTTGAAGAAAACGGAAAAGAGACCTATTTTGACCCTGCCGGGCTGGACGCCCACGCAGGGGATTATGTGATGGCCGACACCGAGCACGGCCCGGCCTGCGGCCAGGTGGCCCGGGACCCCCAGCCCACCCCCGACTATCTGCTGCCCAACCCTCTGCGGCCTTTGCTGCGGATGGCGGACAGCGTGGACATCCGCCGGATGCACCAGCGCCAGAACGAGGACAAAAAGGCCTGGCGGATCTGCCGGGAATGCATCGACCGCCACGGCCTGGAAATGAAGCTGGTCAAGGTGGAGTATGCCCCCGACCACTCCAAGGTAACCTTCTACTTCACCGCCGACGGGCGGGTGGACTTCCGCGAGCTGGTGAAAGACCTGGCCAGCACCTTCCATATGCGGATCGAACTGCGCCAGATCGGCGTCCGGGACGAGAGCAAGATGATGGGAGGCATCGGCCTGTGCGGCCAGACCTTCTGCTGCAGCCGTTTTCTGCGGGATTTCCAGCCGGTGTCCATCCGGATGGCCAAGGAACAGGGCCTGTCCCTCAACCCCACCAAAATCAGCGGCTGCTGCGGCCGTCTGATGTGCTGTCTGGGGTACGAGCAGTCGGCCTATGAGTACCTGAACAGCATCCTGCCCATGGTAGGCAGCACCGTCCGCACCCCCGACGGCACCGGCACCGTGGTGGAGACCAACCCCATCTCGGGCTATCTGCGGGTGCGTCTGGTGTCGGAAGCCCTGGCCCCCAAGTACTACAAGGCCAGCCAGTGCCAGTATATTTCGGGCGGCAAGCGGGCTCCCCGCCGCCCCGATCCCGACGACGACTACTCCGGCATGCGGGACCCCGCGCCGGTGGTGGCCAGCGCCGACGACACCGCGGATTTTGACGCGGAAGAATGAGGGTTTTGGAGAAAAGGCGGTTAGTTATCATTAACCAACCATCGTGATTTTTACCGAAAAACCCGATGTAAACTCCCCGAAAGTTAGCGGATGCTTTTGTGCATTCAGACAAAAACACATCTTTGTGTTCTGTGGGCGCACGGTTAGTCTTGCCTTTTCGGTTTGTCTTTGCTACAATCGGCACAGGAATAGACGCCCTGATTGACGGCGTTTCCTGAGAGAGGCTGGCTGCGGCCGTGCAGGAGCAAACCTCTGGGGGGTGGTTCCCCGCCACATAAGTTCTTGAGGCACGGGTCGAAAGGAGAGTTCTATTATGGCACATAAGGTTTCTGACGCATGCATCGGCTGCGGCGCTTGCGAGGGCGCTTGCCCCGTTGGCGCTGTGAAGGTTGAGGACGGCGTGGCTGTCGTCGACGCTGGCGCTTGCATCGACTGCGGCGCTTGCGAGGGCGCTTGCCCCACCGGCGCTATCACCGCTGAATAAGCGGTTTCGCCACAAAGCAGACCAAAGCGGCGGGCCCGAGAGGGTCCGCCGTTTTTCCGTTTTGATCCGCCGGGCCGTCCCGGCGCCCTTTTGACCGTCCCGCCGCCGCTTTGCCCCAAAGGAAACTACGCCAGACTATGGAACATTCAACGGAAATTTTGTATAATAAGACCAGCATCTACTGCACTCCGGTCCACCGGTTCGGCACCGACGCGCTGCTGCTGGCCCGTTTCGCCCTGCCGGGGCGGAACCAGCGGGCCGCCGATCTGTGTTCGGGCTGCGGGGTGGTGGCGCTGGAGTGGCACGACAAGGGCCACCGGGGCCCCTGTCTGGCCCTGGAGATCCAGCCCGAGGCCAGCGCCCTGCTGGCCCAGGCGGCCGCCGACCAGGGCCTGGACCACATCCGCCCGGTCTGCGCCGATCTGCGGCTCTGGCAGCCGGGCCCCGAGGAGGCTGGCCGGTACGATCTGGCCGCCTGCAACCCGCCCTATTTCACCGCCGGGCCCGCCAGCCCCGACCCCGCCCGGGCCGCCGCCCGCCATGAGGGCAGCTGCACCCTGGCGGATGTCTGCGACTGCGCCTTTCGGCTGCTGCGGGACGGGGGCAAGCTGACCCTTTGCCATCGGCCGGAACGTCTGGCCGAGGTATTGGCCACCCTGCGGGAACACCGGCTGGAGCCCAAGCGCCTGGCCTTTGTCCGCAGCCGTCCCGGGGCGGAGCCCTGGCTGTTCCTGGTGGAAGGCCAGAAAAACCGCCGCACCGGGCTGCGCCTGGAACCCGACGTCCTCATCAGCGCCGGGGCTGCCCTCTACGGCAGCGGCCACCCGGGCTGAGGCAGCAGAATACAGCTACAGCTTCAGTTACAGCTACAGTTACAGTTACAGTGTTATCACGTTTTGAAAACCACTGGTTTTGCCCCCGAAAATGCCCGGCCCCAGGCCAAAGCCGCCGGGAAACCTGTGGTTTTCACCTTTTCTTTTGTGGGAGGACCCTATGGCCGGAACACTCTATATCGTTGCCACCCCCATCGGCAACCTGGACGACATGACCCCGCGGGCCGCCGCGGCCTTCGGCGCCACCGACTTTGTGGCCGCCGAGGACACCCGCGTCACCATGCGGCTGCTCAACCATCTGGGCCTGAAAAAGCCCATGGTCAGCTATCACGAGCACGCCCTGAACCGGGGCGAGGGGATTCTCCGCCGGATCGAGGCGGGGGAGACCTGTGCCCTCTGCTCCGACGCCGGCATGCCCTGCATCTCGGACCCGGGCGAGGTCATTGTCCGGGACGCGCTGGCCCGGGGCATCACCGTCACCCCTGTGCCGGGGGCGTCGGCCTGCGTCACCGCCCTGGCGGTCTCGGGCCAGGACACCTCCCGGTGGGTATTCGAGGGCTTTCTGCCCGCCGAGCGCCGTCTGCGCCGCAAGCGCCTGGCCGCTCTGGACGGGGAAATGCGCACCATCATCTTTTATGAGGCGCCCCACCGGCTGCGGGGCACGCTGGACGAGCTGTCCGCCGCCTTTGGCGGGGACCGCAGCATCACCCTCTGCCGGGAGCTGACCAAGCTCCACGAGGAAATCTGGAAAACCACCCTGGCGGAGGCCGCCGCCCATTACGCCCAGGCCGAGCCCCGGGGCGAATACGTCCTGGTGATGGCGGGCGCCCCCGAGGCCAGTTCTGCCGACGTCCCCACCCCCGAGGAGGCCGCCGCCCATGCCCTGGCCCTGATGCGGGAGGAGGGCTTGTCCCCCTCGGCCGCGGCCAAAGCCGCCGCCCAGGACACCCCCTATGGGAAAAGCGAGATCTACAAGCTGCTGTTGACCCTGCAGGAGCAGGACGGCGGCGCAGAATAAAGGAGCATCATCTTCATGACAAAGCTTTTGATCCTGAGCGACAGCCACGGCAGCCCCGAAGCCGTCCGCCGCATTCTCACCGCGGAAAGCGATGCCGACGCCGTCATCTTTCTGGGGGACGGCCTCCACGACCTGGAAAAGGCCCTGACCGCCGTTCCCAAGATGCGGGTGTATTCGGTGGCAGGCAACTGCGATTTCGGCGCGCTGGAGCCCCTGGACGGCCTGGCCGCCTTTGACAGCGTGGTGCTGTTCTATACCCACGGGCATATGTACGGCGTCAAGTACGACCTGGACACTCTGGCCGAGGCCGCCGCAGCCCGCGGCGCCGAAGTGGCCCTCTTTGGCCACACCCACATTCCTCTGGCCGAGCAGCGGGGCACCGTCCTGCTGTTCAACCCGGGGTCCTGCGGGCGGTGTTATGTGGGCCCCGACACCTACGGCGTCATGACCCTGGCCGACGGCCAGGTGGTCCGGGCCGAACACAAGGAGGTGCCCAAGCGGTGAGCATCAACGAGGTCCGCTTTGTCCCTGAATGCGACAGCACCAACAGCTACGCCAAGGAACACATCGAGGAATTCGGCCCGGTGGCGGCGGTGTATTCCACCAGCCAGACCGCCGGCCGGGGCCGCCGGGGCCATACCTGGGTCAATGCCGCCGGCCTGGCCCTCTACTATACTGTCATCATCAAGGTGCCGGTGGTCCAGCCCGAGACCCTGCCCCTGCTGTCCAGCCTGGCCGTCCGCAAGCAGCTGTCCCTCCGCTATGGCGTGGACTGCGCCATCAAGTGGCCCAACGACCTGCTGCTGGGCGGCAAAAAGCTGGTGGGCATCCTCTGCGAGTCGGTGCCCTACGGCACCAATCAGGAAGGCCGGGCCTATCTGTGCGGCATCGGCATCAACCTGGCCCAGCCCCAGAGCTATTTTGACGCCGCCGGGCTGCCCTACGGCACCTCTCTGCTGCTGCAGGGGGCCAAGGTAGACCTGGAAAACGATCCCTCCTGGCTGGCCGAAGGCCTCACTGATTTCGGCTTTGACCGGGAGCTGTACACCTTCGGTCCCGACGGCTTTGCCCCCTACCGGGAGGAATACGCCGCCGCCTGCGTCAATCTGGGCCGCCGGGTCACCTTTGACCAGCCGGGCGGCGCCGGCGAGGGAACCGCCGTGGCCATCGACGACGACGGCCGTCTGATCGTCCGCACCGACGCCGGCCAGGAACACATTTTCACCGGGGAAGTCTCGGTGAGCGGCATCTATGGCCATGTATAAGGGCTGTATTTTATCCCATTTGTAAACCAAAGAGCCAAAAACAACCGGCCCGGCGTGCATTGCACTTCCAGGCCGGAGATATTTGCAGACGTTTGATGCAGGATCAGCGGCGGCGTCTCCGGCGTCCTCTGCGGCGGAACAGGCCGGGCCCGCCGCCGGTGAGAACGCTCAGCAGAGCCAGCACCAGCAGGATCACCAGCAGGGCCGGCAGCAGCTTGAGGGCGGCGATGCCGTCGGTGCGGAAATCCGAGACGTATTCCTGATGGGTCACCAGATCCACCGTGCCCACCTCATAGCCGTCCAGCCAGACGGTGGCGGTGCCCACCACCTGACCGTTTTTCACGGTGGCCCGGATGCTTTCGGGCAGGTCAAAGGTGTAGGTGACCTCATCGTCGGGATGGCCGTAGCCGTTCACCGCGTTGGCGGCGTACAGCTCCACCTCGGGCTGGGTCCGGCACTGGGTCAGGGGAACGGTGGTGAGCATGGTCTGGGTGTCGGTGAGCTGACGGTCCCGGAAGGTGGCAAAGGTCCAGTCCAGGATTTCGGCGCACTCCCGATAAATATTGTCCATATCCGATCCCAGCACCACCAGGCCGTAGGTGTGGCCGTCCTTCTGGGCAAAGGTCACATAGCACCGCCCTGCCAGGGTGGTGAAGCCGGTTTTCATGCCCCGGATGTAGTCCCGGTAATAGGCGTATTCCGGGTCCAGCATCAGGTTGGTGGTGGTGATCTCCCGCTCGTTGGCGTGGAGGTTGGTGGCGGGGAGGGTATAGGTCACCGTCTGGGCGATTTCCATGTAGGTCTCATTGGCGTAGCAGGCGGCCGCAATCTTGGCCAGGTCCTGGGCCGTGGAGACGTTGCCGTAGTCGTACAGGCCATGTACGCAGGTGAAATTGGTGCTGGTGCAGCCCAGCTCCGCCGCCCTGGCGTTCATCTTGGCCACAAAGGCGGTCAGGTCCCCGTTGCAGACGTCGCTGGCAATGACGCTGGCCGCGTCGTTGGCGCTGGCCACCAGAAGCCCGTACAGCAGGTCAATCCGCCGCACCGTCTCGCCGGTGCGCAGGCCGATGGTGGTGCCGTTGGCGTTCTGGATGTCGGTGAACTCCTGGGTCAGGGAGGTGGGAATGGTGATTTCCGCCTGCAGGTCCAGGCCGCTCTCCAGATACAGCAGGGCCGTCATCATTTTGGTGAGGCTGGCCACATAGCGGGACTGGTCGGCGTTCTGCTCCAGGATGGTCTTGCCGGTGTCCAGATCAAACAGATAGACCGACTCGTCGGGGTAGGTGGTCTGGATGGGCATGGGGTAGGCCGCCATGCCGGGCAGGGCCAGCCAGACGGCCAGCACCAGCACCGCCGTCAGGGCGGCAGCCCGGCGCAGCACCGGGCGGAGAAGTTTATTCATGAACAGGCCTCCTTTGGAGCGGGACAAACGCGCCATTTTTGTTTTCCTTACAAAGATACCACAAAACCAGCAAAAGAGAAAGGTGGTTTTTGACAATGTTCGCTTCTGTCTGTGGAAAAACGCCCCGGGATGAGGGCGCGGCCTTTGTGGCCGACAGCGCCGCGGTGGTGGGGGATGTGACCCTGGCCCCCGGCTCCACCGTCTGGTACGGCGCCGTACTGCGGGGGGACGAGGGTTCCATCTATGTGGGCGAAAACGCCAACGTGCAGGACAACGCCGTCCTGCACTGCGACTCCGGCACCCGGATTTATCTCCACCGGGATGTGACGGTGGGCCACGGGGCCATTGTCCACGGGGCCGAGGTGGGGGAGGGCTCCCTCATCGGGATGCACGCCACCCTGCTGAACGGCTGCAAGGTGGGCAAGGGCTGCATCATCGGGGCCGGGGCCCTGGTGCCGGAAGGCAAGGAAATCCCCGACTACTCGGTGGCGGTGGGGGTGCCCGCCCGGGTGGTGAAAGAGATCAGCCCCCAGCAGCTGGCCGCCTCCCGGGCCAACGCCGAAGCCTATGCCCGGCTGGGGGCCCAGCACGCCGCAGCCATCCTTTTACAAAACGCGAAAAATGAGGAATGATGCGGGTTTTTGCGCCTCACGAAAGGGGCTCGGACCTTTTTACAGTTTCTTCACAACTTTGTAACCATTTTCACGCAAAGACTGGGTATACTACAATCACAAGCCAGCGGGGCCGCAACCGCTGACTTGCACATGATTCCTCCTCACACCCAAAGTAATACCCCACACAGAACCCTCGTCCAGGTGTACCGCAAGCGCCTGTTCGGGGGTTCTGTGCATTTCAGGGAAAAACTGCCGGGCCGGGCGGGTCAGAACCCCGCCCCCAGGACCTGCAGCACAATTTTCACATTTACCTGGCGTTCCAGCTGTCCGATGGCCTCATCCGCCATCTGGATGGCCCGGGCCGCCTTTTGTCCCGTCAGAGGGGTCAGGCTGCTGCCCCGCAGGCCCGCCGCCCCATAGGCGCAGAAATCCCGCAGGAGGGCCGCCGCCCCCGCCTTATCCTTTTCATAGCCCGCCAGCAGCACCGAGGCGGCGTAGTTGTCCGAGGCGGCTGCCGCTTTGGCCAGGACCTCGGCGGCCTCCAGCTGTTTGCGCCGGGCCGGGTCCTGTGCCGCCGCCAGCACCGCGCCGATCCGCCCCTCAAAGAGGTCGGACAGCCGGGCGGCGGTTTTTTTGTCCACGCCCCGCTGGGCGCAGAAGGCGGCGCATTCCTTTACCGGCACCGGCGCCAGGGCAAAACTGACACACCGGCTGCGGATGGTGGGCAGCACCCCCGCCAGGGACTGGGCCGTCAAAATGAACAGCACCCCTTCGGGGGGTTCCTCCATCACCTTCAGCAGAGCGTTGGCCGACTCGCCGTTCATCCGCTCGGTGTGGTACAGCAGCACCGCCCGGCCCTCGGCCGACAGGCTGGTGTTGAAAATCTCGCTCCGCATGGCGGTGACCTGGCCCACCAGGTACCGGCCGCCGCTGCCCATCCCTTCCACCGAGATGGCTTCCCGGACCACGCCGGTCTCCACATGGCCGCTGGAGCGGTCGCCGGCCTTGGCCAGCGCCTTACAGCACTCCCCCCGCAGCAGGGCCTCGGCGGCGGGGCCTCCCGCCGGGTAGAGATAATCCGCGGCGATGCACCGGGCCGCAAACCCGGTGCCCAGCCCTTCCTCGCCGATCAGCAGCAGGCTGTGGCTCAGACGCCGGTTCTCCAGCATCCGGCCCACTTCCTGTTTCAGGGCCTCATTGCCCGCAAGACGCTCCAGCATCCGTTCCACAGCCTCCTTGTTGTGTTCCGTTTTGGTTGACTTCCTGTGAAAAGCTTACCGCCGGTTCATTCTCCGCCACTGCTCCCGGCGATACCAGGCCCGGATATTGGACCACACCACCGGCGCAAAGAACAGCGCAAAGCCCACCATGGACAGCAGATAGTTGAGCTTGCCCATCCAGCCCACCGACAAAAAGCTGAGAACCCAGATGGCTCCCGCAAAAATGCCCAGGTACTTTACCTTCAAAGGAATAAAGAAGAACAGCAGCACCTGCATGTCGGGGTAGAGGATGGCAAAGGCCAGCAGCAGCGACAGCTCCAGGCAGTAGGTGTCGGCGCTGCCGGTGACCAGGCAGGCCAGGATCGCCCCCAGCATCCCCGCCAATATATACAGATTGAACCGGAAGTCCCCCCAGGCCGCTTCCAGCGCCGACCCCACAAACCACAAAAAGTAGGCCGCAATCACAAAGTTCAAAATGCTGCCCGAGGAGAAGGGCACAAACAAAAAGGTCACCAGCCGCCAGATCTCCCCCGCAAACAGGGCCGACCGGTTCAGCATCAGATAATAGGTGATATAGCGGTTCACAAACAATTCCACCGCATAGACGACAATCTGACCGCCCACCAGGAACGCAATCAGGTTCGGAATGCAGTAGCGGCCAAATTTCCGCTCAAGTTTGGTCAACCAGTTCATAGTACGCCTCCCATTGACCTGTAGGATATGCGGCCCTGCGTCCTTTTGGACCCGGGGCCACGGTTGGCTTTTATTGTATCATGTTTGGGCGGGCCATTCAACCGGGCGGGGAGTTTTTCACTCTTTCCACCGGGTTTTCCACCGTTTTTACTGGCAGCGGGAGGAATTTTCCGCCCCTTTTCCACTCTTTCAACGGAGTTTTCAACAACTCCACTTTCCATCCGTTTATACATGAGGTAAACCACAGCCCACTTTTTCACCCCTTTGCGCCCATCATTCACCCTTCTTTTGCTGAAATTTTGTAAGTTTGACCGTCAAATTCTATTTCATTCAAAATCCGCCAAATCCTATCTTCTTCCCAGGTTTTCCGATTCGGAATAGGAAAAATCACACTTTTCAACATGGACCCCTGAACAGGAAGCTTTGGGAGACTGTGGAAAACTTCTCCCTTTTTTAACACAGACTTTTTATTTCCTAGTTAAATTATAGGATTGACACCATCTGCCTTTTCAGGTATAATTCCCTTGCGAGGTTGAAAGGCCCGTCCAGCGGGCCATACTCCCTCCAAGCAAACCAAATTCAACACGAGCCTTCTGCACCCAGAAGGCGCAGCTTCAACGAGGTGTCATTCCATGCTGGAACTCGAGCATATATCTTTTGATGTCCCGGGCGAAACAGGTCAAAAAGAGATCATCCGGGATATCTCTCTCACCATTCCCGACGGGGCATTTGTGGCCATCACCGGCCCCAACGGCGGCGGCAAGTCCACCCTGGCCAAGCTGATCGCCGGCATCGAGCAGCCCACGTCCGGCCGCATCCTCTTTGACGGAGAGGACATCACCCATATGAGCATCACCGACCGCGCCGCCCGGGGCATCAGCTATGCCTTCCAGCAGCCGGTCCGGTTCAAGGGCATCCAGGTGCTGGACCTGCTGCGGATTGCCGCAGGCAAGGACCGGCCCCTGAGCATTGGCGACGCCTGCGCCTACCTGTCCGAGGTGGGCCTGTGCGCCAAGGATTATGTCAACCGCGAGGTCAACGCCAGCCTGTCGGGCGGCGAGCTGAAGCGGATCGAGATCGCCACCGTCCTGGCCCGGGGCCAGAAGCTGTCGGTGTTTGACGAGCCGGAGGCCGGCATCGATCTGTGGAGCTTCCAGAACCTGATCCAGGTCTTTGAGCGGATGCAGCAGAAGAATACCGACGGCTCCATCGTGGTCATCTCGCACCAGGAACGCATCCTGAACATCGCCGATGAAATCGTGGTGCTGGCGGCCGGCAAGGTCACCCAGCACGGCCCCCGGGCAGAGATTCTGCCCGGCCTGCTGGGCACCACCTCCGCCGTCACCGCCTGCAGCGCACTGGAACAGGGAGGCAGAGACGCATAATGCTGGACAACATTCAGAAGCAGATTCTGGCCGAGGTGGCCGATCTGCACACCATACCCGAAGGCGCCTACAACATCCGCGCCAACGGCCAGGCCGTGGCCCGCAACTGCACGGCCAACATCGACATCACCCCCAAGGACGACGGCACCGGCATTGACATTCACATCAAGCCGGGCACCAAGCACGAGAGCGTCCACATTCCGGTGGTGCTCAGCGAGAGCGGCCTGAAGGAGACGGTCTACAACGACTTTTTCATCGGGGACGACTGCGACGTGCTGATCGTGGCGGGCTGCGGAATTGACAACTGCGGCAACCAGGATTCGGAGCACGACGGCATTCACCGGTTCTTTGTGGGCAAGAACGCCCACATCCGTTATGTAGAGAAGCACTACGGCCAGGGCGACGGCCTGGGCATGCGGATTCTCAACCCCGTCACCGAGGTGCACCTGGACGAGGGCGGCTCCATGGAGATGGAGATGGTCCAGATCAAGGGCGTGGACTCCACCAACCGCAAGACGGTGGCCGATCTGGCCGCCGGCGCCCGTCTGGTGGTCCGTGAGCGCCTGATGACCCACGGCCGCCAGGTGGCGGTCAGCGGCTACGAGGTGACCCTGAACGGCGCTGGTTCCAGCGCCGACGTGGTGTCCCGTTCGGTGGCCCGGGACCGTTCCTATCAGAAGTTCGACGCCCTCATCACCGGCAACGCACCCTGCTCGGGCCATTCCGAGTGCGACGCCATCATCATGGACCACGCCCGGGTCCTGGCCGTGCCCCAGCTGGACGCCAACGACCTGGACGCTGCCCTGATCCACGAGGCCGCCATCGGCAAGATCGCCGGCGACCAGATCACCAAGCTGCTGACCCTCGGCCTTACCGAGGAGGAAGCCGAGGAGCAGATCATCCAGGGCTTCCTGAAGTAAGGTCCGGGCCGGAAACTTTCTCTGCGGGGACCGCCGCCCCAAAAACGGCGATGCTGGGCCTTTCCTTCGCTTCTGTCCAACTTTTGACATAAAAATATAGAATTTTCAGTAAAAATGTAGTATACTGAATCTATCGCCGGCGGGCACGGCATCCGTTTGGCCCCCGGCACGGCAGGAGAGGGAATTGACTTACGCAACCCCAAGTTTGACAGAGAAGGTGGAGGATTCATGTTTCGTGGAGCAAATCGGTTTGAGCTGGATCAGATTATGGAGGTTTACGCCCGGGCCCAGGCGTTCATGGCCGAAAACGGGAACCCGACCCAGTGGGGGGATCACTACCCCTCGCGTGAACTGATCGAGGAGGACATCTTGTCCAACCGGTTGTTCGTCTGTGTCATCAACGGAGAGCTGGAAGCAGTCTTTGCCTTTGTTCTGGGCGAAGACCCTACTTATAAAGTGATCGAGGACGGAGAGTGGCTCAGCAACGGGCCCTACGGCACCCTGCACCGGCTGGCATCCGCCGGCCACCGCAGCGGCATCGCCCGTCTGGTCATCGACTGGTGTCTGGAGCACTGCGAGAGCCTGCGGGCCGACACCCACGCCGACAACAAGATCATGCAGCACGTGCTGGAGACCAACGGGTTCTCCCGCTGCGGCATCATCCATGTGGCGGACGGGTCGCCCCGCATTGCCTACCAGAAACTGGGCATCCGCCAGTCCCTGCGGGAGTGAGCGGGTCAAACCAAAGGATTTGTACACGGGGGACGGCGGGCTGCCGTCCCCTTTTTGGTGAAAAGAGGGGGAATCCTTATGAAGATCACACAGGTACGTCTGGGCCGGCTGTCGGTGCCCCTGCGGGTGCCCTTCAAGACCGCGCTGCGGACGGTGAACAGCGTCGAGGACATTGTGGTGGAGCTCCACACCGACACCGGAGCCATCGGTTACGGCGAAGCGCCCCCCACCGGCCCCATCACCGGCGACACCGCCGGGGGAATCGTGGGCGCCATCCGGGAACTGATCGCCCCGGTGATCCTGAACCAGGAAGTGGACGATTTCGAGGCCCTGACCGCCCGGGTCCAGAAGGCCGGCGTCCACAACACCAGCGCAAAAGCGGCGGTGGACATGGCCCTGTGGGACCTGTACGGCCAGCTGCATCACATTCCGGTGCACAAGCTGCTGGGCGGCGCGCGCCGCACCCTGGTGACCGACATCACCATCAGCGTCAACCCGCCCGAGGAGATGGCCCGGGATGCCCTGGACGCGGTAGCCCGGGGCTACGACTGTCTGAAAGTAAAAGTCGGAGCCGACCCGGCCCTGGACACTGCCCGGCTGGCAGCCGTCCGGAAGGCAGTAGGGGATGACGTCTGCATCCGCATCGACGCCAACCAGGCCTGGACGCCGCGGCAGGCGGTGCGCATCCTGAACGAGATGCAGGACAAGGGCCTGGCTCTGGAGCTGGTGGAGCAGCCGGTGCCGGCGGCCGACCTGGAAGGTCTGGCCTACGTCACCCGGAACAGCTGGGTGCCGGTGATGGCGGACGAGAGCGTATTCTCCCCGGCAGACGCCATGAAGATTTTCCAGAACCGCGCAGCAGACTACATCAACATCAAGCTGATGAAATGCGGCGGCATCACCAACGCCCTGCGGATTGCCGCAGCGGCGGAAGTCTACGGAGTCGAGTGCATGATCGGCTGCATGCTGGAGGCGAAAATCGCCGTCAACGCCGCCGTAGAGCTGGCCTGTGCCCGGAGCATCATCACCCGGGTGGATCTGGACGGCCCGGTCCTGTGCAGCGTGGATCCCATCCAGGGCGGCGCACGTTTCGACGAACGCCTCATCACCGTCTCGGACGATCCCGGCCTCGGCATCCACGGCATCGACCCCTCCTACTTTTTCGAGAAAAAGTAGGCAAAAAGCTTTTCAATGTGTACCATACACTTTCCGGGTCTCCGACAGTTCCGCGGGGCCGTTTCGCCCCGGCTCGCTCGTTACGTTCGGGCTGTGCCCGGGTGCGATGCAACGCTTTACCAAACCCGGGTTCCATAATTTATTCTATGAATTGATTGGCCTGAACAGGGGAGACCGTACGCGCACATCATCCCATTCCCCGGCCCAGGTCTTTCGCCTGCACAAGCCTGCTATAAAAACAAAATCCTCGCCTCCTCTGGGGCGGGGATTTTTTCATTATACCTTATATAGTCCGCAGCCCCCATCCCCAGCAGCGGAAACGGGATCCGTTCGTGCCTCATGTACCCTTTCATCATCGTGAGGGGCGACAGCAGACCTTGCTGTCGCCCCTTATGGGTCAGCCAGCAAAGGCAGACGGGCCTGTCAACGGCGGCGCGTATGCGCCGTTCATCTTGACCGTTGACTGGCCCGTCGGGCTTTGCTATTCCTTTTCATCCCCCTTTGTCACCGGGAATCCCGCTCCCTCTTTTTCAGGAGGACATAGCTTCCCGCGGCCAGCGCCAAAAACACCACCCCAAAAAGGAAATCGTGAAAGATCCCGCTGGGATAGGGAGCAACCCATCCTTGTCTAAAAACAAGGATGGAAAGGGCTCCCGTAATCATCGAAACCGGCATAAAGGCAATGCCCATCAGGTTGAGCCAATGCACATAAAACGGCGCTTTTGCCGCCGACAGCAGCCTTCCTATAAAGTAGCCGGCCAGCCCAATCACCTGAATCATCATGGAGCCCCAGACGGTTTCCATGGTCTGTAGTTCATACCATCCGCCAAAGGCGCACAGCAATCCAATGACAATCAGCGCAGTGGATGCAATATAGAGAATTCTGCTTGCCAGCTCTCTGGTTTTTTCGTCTTTGTCGTTGGCCGCCGGTTGGATGCCTTTCAGGAGATAGTCGGTCGTCACTTCAAAAAAGTCGCTCATGGTGATGATTTTTTCCAAATCGGGCGTGCTTTGTCCGCTCTCCCATTTGGAAACCGCCTGCCTGGAAACGCCGACATGTTCCGCCAGCTCTTCCTGGGATATCCCTTTTGCTTTCCTTAAGGATTGGATTCTGTCCGCCAGGTTCATGGCCGTCTCTCCTTTCTTTTTCTGGAATCATTTTAGCAGAATATGCGGTTGCATCGCCACCACGCCGGCGTGGCAATGTGTCAACCGGCCGTTGCGCGGCCTTTCACAGGCAAAAAAGCGCAAAATACAAACCCCGATCGGTCGTTTTCCATCCGATTTCATTGTACCACCGCGAAAGCGGCGTTTCCACCTGCCCGCGCCTTTTCTTTTCCGGAACAGAGCAGGAGAGGAGACGCGGCCCCTCCCGGGCAGCGGCTTTCCTTTCATCGGCCGGGTATCCTGTCTGTGTTTGCCCCGGCCTGTATAATTCCCACCCAATGACAAATACTATCCAGCAGAACCCAACCAACAGGAAAGCGAGGAAAAGATCATGAAAGCAACCGGCATTGTGCGCCGTATTGATGAGCTGGGCCGCGTGGTCATCCCCAAGGAGATCCGCCGCACCCAGCGCATCCGCCGCGGCGATCCTCTGGAAATCTTCACCACCGGCGACGGCGAGGTCATCTTTAAAAAGTATTCCCCCATCGGCGAGCTCCACAGCACCGCCAGCCAGTACACCGACGTGCTGAACAAGAGTTTCGCCCTGACCGCTTTTGTCTCGGACCGGGACCACATCATCGCCGTCAGCGGCGCCGGCAAGCGGGAAATCGCCGACCGCAGCATCAGCCAGCCTCTGGAAAAGCTGATGGAAAGCCGCAAGCCCTACCTCAGCGAGGGCGTGCCCGAACAGGCCGTCCTCCCCTGTGAAGGCTCGGACCGGGCCATCCTCTGCGCCTGGCCCATTGTGGCCGCCGGCGACGTCACCGGCTCGGTGGGCCTTCTCACCGACGACCGCACCGAAAAACCCGACGCCGCCCACCAGAAGGCCGTCTCGGTGGCTGCCGCCTTCCTTGCCAAGCAGATGGAGGAGTGAGCTGCGCGCCCATCCTCCCCAGGCTGTGTGCCCGTCCGCCGGGTGCACAGCCTTTTTTGCTGGAGTTTATGACAGAATTGAAAACTTTTTTCCCACCCCCTTGACACCGCCGCGGATTTGCATATAATAAACTTAGCACTCAGAACAAAAGAGTGCTAAACAAACTAGCAAAAGCAAGGAGGCAGGACAGCATGGCAATGGATGAGCGCAAGCAGCGTGTGCTGCGGGCCATCGTATCCCTCTACAGCGTAGAAGGCGAGCCAGTCGGCAGCAGCGTCCTTGCCAACTACTTCGATATGGCGGTGTCAAGCGCGACACTGCGCAATGAGATGGCGGCCCTGACGCGGCTGGGACTGCTGGAGCAGCCCCACACCAGCGCAGGCCGGGTACCCAGTGCCAAGGGCTACCGGTACTATCTGGACCATCTGCTGGACGACACCCAGCCCCTGGACCGGGTCACCCGCTCCAGAGTGGACAGCGTCTTTGCCAGCCTGGACCACGAGCCCGACCGGCTGGCCCAGGGCGCCGTCAAGGCCCTGGCCCAGATGAGCGGCTACACCGCCGCCATCAGCACCCCCTGCGCCGAGGATCTGTGCGTGGCACACTTCGAGGTGGTGCAGGTGGGCCGCAGCGCTGCGGCGGTGCTGGCGGTCACTTCCGCCGGCTACGTCCGAACCCGGGTGGCCCGGGTCCGGGACGGCCTCACCCGTGAGAAGGCCGCCGAGCTGGCCGCTCTGCTGAATCACAATCTGACCTTTGTGGCGGCGGTGGACCTGTCCCGCCGGGCGCTGGCGGAACTTTGCAGCCAGATCAGCCCGTCCCTGGTGCCGGTCATCAGCGCCGCGGCGGCCATCCTGCAGGAATCCGCCACCCCCCGGGTTTATCTGGGCGGCGAGCCCTTCCTGCTCAACTGGCCCCAGCTGGAGGGCAAGGTCCAGACGGTCCTGTCCCTCCTGAACGACGAGGCCGCGGCGGCCCGCATCATTGCGGCCCCCGCCGAGAGCACCAGCGTCCTGCTGGGCGAGGACATGGAGCCCCGCATCCCGGGTCTGTCGGTGGTCAGCTGCCGGTATCTGGTGGGCGGCGGCCTGTACGGCTCGGTGGCCCTCATCGGCCCCACCCGGATGCCCTTTAGTAAAGTCATCCCGCTGCTGGAAGCCTTTGCCGACGAACTGGGCGAAGGCATGGCCGGCAAACGAAAAGATACACCCCAGGCCGCCGTACCCCGGGCAGGCCGTAAAGCATAAGGAGGCGCGCAGATGAGCGAAGAAACCAAGAAGGCCCCCGAGGCTGAGACTTCTGCATCCCAGCAGACCGATCAGCAGCCGGTGGGCGAGGAGGCAGCGGCCCAGGAAGCCGCCGCTCCCGGCGCAGAGGATACCGCCCCTGCGGCCGAAACCGACAGCTCCAAAGAGGAGCCCAAAAAGAAAGACGGCTGGTTCGGCAAAAAGAACCGGGACACCGAGGCCCTCAAGGCCAAGCTGGACGCTGTCGAGAAGGCAGCCGCCCAGGCCAAGGATCAGCTGCTGCGGGTGGCTGCCGAGTACGACAACTACCGCAAGCGTTCCACCCGGGAGGCCGACCAGAAGTTCAACGACGGCATCTCCTACGCCGTCAACCAGATCATCCCGATTCTGGACACCCTGGACATGGCCGCCAACGCCCCCTGTACCGATGAGAACTACAAGAAGGGCGTCATCATGACCCTGGATAAGGCCGCCAAAGCCTTTCAGACCCTGCGGGTGGAGGAAATCGAGGTGCTGGGCAAGCCCTTCGATCCCAACTTCATGAACGCAGTGCAGCAGGTTCCCGCCCAGGAGGGCCAGGAGAGCGGCACGGTGGTCACCGTCTACCAGAAGGGCTACAAGCTGGGCGACAAGATCGTCCGTCACGCCACCGTGGTGGTGGCCGAATAGTCTGCCGCAGCTCCCGCCCCGGCGGGAGTCCCGATAGAATCAATCCCGTAACACATTGCGATCACTGATAAACAAACAACAAAAAACATTTCAAGCTGAGCTTTGAGAGAGGAGCCATTTTTATGAGCAAGATTATTGGTATCGACCTTGGTACTACGAATAGCTGCGTTGCCGTGATGGAAGGCGGCGAGCCCGTCGTCATCCCCAACGCGGAAGGTGCACGCACCACCCCGTCTGTGGTGGGCTTCACCAAGACCGGCGACCGCCTGGTGGGCCAGGTGGCAAAGCGCCAGGCCATCACCAACCCCGACAACACCGTCTCGTCCATCAAGCGTAAGATGGGCACCAACGAGAAGGTCACCCTGGACGGCAAGGAGTACACTCCCCAGCAGGTCAGCGCTATGATCCTGCAGAAGCTGAAGGCTGACGCCGAGGCTTACCTGGGCGAGACCGTCACCGAGGCCGTCATCACCGTTCCCGCATACTTCAACGACAGCCAGCGTCAGGCCACCAAGGACGCAGGCACCATCGCCGGCCTGAACGTCCGCCGCATCATCAACGAGCCCACCGCCGCATCTCTGGCCTACGGCATCGACAAGGAAGAGGACCAGAAGATCATGGTCTACGACCTGGGCGGCGGCACCTTCGACGTCTCCATCATTGAGATGGGCGACGGCGTCACCGAGGTTCTGTCCACCAACGGCGACACCCACCTGGGCGGCGACGACTTCGACCAGCGCATCATCGACTGGATGGCAGACGCTTTCCAGACCGAGAACGGCATCGACCTGCGCAAGGACAAGATGGCTGCCCAGCGCCTGAAGGAGGCCGCTGAGAAGGCCAAGATCGAGCTGTCCAGCGCCATGACCAGCCAGATCAACCTGCCCTTCATCACCGCCGACGCCACCGGCCCCAAGCACCTGGATATGACCCTGACCCGCGCCAAGTTCAACGAGCTGACCGCAGATCTGGTTGACCGCACCATGACCCCCGTCCGCAAGGCTCTGGCTGACGCCGGCCTGCGCGCTTCCGACCTGAAGAAGGTCCTGATGGTGGGCGGCTCCACCCGTATCCCCGCCGTCTACGACGCCGTCAAGAAGGAACTGAACTGCGAGCCCTTCAAGGGCATCAACCCCGACGAGTGCGTGGCCGTGGGCGCTGCCATCCAGGGCGGCGTTCTGCAGGGCGACGTCAAGGGCCTGCTGCTGCTGGATGTCACCCCGCTGAGCCTGGGCATTGAGACCCTGGGCGGCGTCTGCACCAAGATCATCGAGCGCAACACCACCATCCCCACCCACAAGAGCCAGGTCTTCTCCACCGCCGCTGACAACCAGCCCTCGGTTGAGGTCAACGTCCTGCAGGGCGAGCGTGAGTTTGCCCGCGACAACAAGAGCCTGGGTGTGTTCCACCTGGACGGCATTGCACCGGCTCCCCGCGGCGTGCCTCAGATTGAGGTCACCTTCGATATCGACGCCAACGGCATCGTGAAGGTCAGCGCCAAGGACCTGGGCACCGGCAAGGAGCAGAACATCACCATCACCGCTTCCACCAACATGTCCAAGGACGACATCGACAAGGCTGTCAAGGAAGCCGAGCAGTATGCCGCTGAGGACAAGAAGAAGCGCGAGGAAGTAGACATCCGCAACGGCGCCGACCAGATGGTCTTCCAGACTGAGAAGATGCTGAAGGAGAACGGCGACAAGCTGCCCGCCGACGTCAAGAGCGAGGCCGAGAGCAAGCTGGCCGACCTGAAGAACACCCTGCAGTCCGGCAGCATCGACGACATCAAGGCCAAGCAGGAGGCTCTGAGCCAGGTGTTCGAGCGGATGTATCAGTCCGCCGCAGCCGCCCAGCAGGCCGCCGGCGCCAACCCCGGCCCCGATGCTGGCAGCAGCAACAGCAGCAACCAGGCCAACGATGACGGCGTCGTGGACGCCGACTTCAAGGAAGTCTGAGAATAAAATGCACTGACACCCCGGCCAAACCGGCGGGGTGCACAGGCTGAAAGGAGGGCGCGGCCTCTGGCCGCAGCCCCTGGACATGGCAAAGCCGCTCCGGTTTTCCCCGGGGCGGCATTTGCCGGTTTTAGAGCCAGCGCGGCTGGCAGGCGAGAGGTGAGTGGAAATGGCACAGGAGAAACGTGACTATTACGAGGTCCTGGGTGTGTCCAAGACGGCCACGGACGAGGAAATCAAAAAGGCCTACCGGAAGCTGGCCCTGAAGTACCACCCGGACTACAACCCCGGCGACAAGACCGCCGAGGAAAAATTCAAAGAGATCAACGAGGCCCACGAGGTCTTGTCCGACCCCGACAAGCGCAAGCGCTATGACCAGTTCGGCTTTGCGGGCGTCGATCCCAACTACGCAGCCAGCCAGGGCGGCGCAGGCGGTTTCGGCGGCTTCGGCGGGGTGGACCTGGGCGACATCTTTGGGGATATTTTCGGCGGCGGCTTCGGCGGATTCGCCGGCGGCGGCGCCCGCTCCAACCCCAACGCCCCCCGCAAGGGCCAGGACATCCGGGTGCGGATCACCCTGAGCTTTGACGAGGCGGTCCACGGCTGCAAGAAGAACATCACCATCACCCGGCAGCAGACCTGTACCGAGTGCAATGGTTCCGGCGCAGCCCCCGGCACCACCCCCGAGGTGTGCCCCGACTGCAACGGCCGCGGCTACACCGTCCAGCAGCAGCGGACCCCCTTCGGCGTGATGCAGAGCCAGCAGCCCTGCACCCGCTGCGGCGGCAAGGGCAAGCTCATCAAGACCCCTTGCAAGGTCTGCCATGGCAGCGGCCGTGTGGCCACCAAAAAGACCCTGGAGGTCAATATCCCCATGGGTATTGACGACGATCAGAGCATTGCGCTGCGGGGCATGGGCGATGCCGGCACCAACGGCGGCCCCGCCGGTGATGTCATCGTGATGGTCACCGTCCGGCCCGACGACCTGTTCCAGCGGGACGGCTACGACGTCTGGGTCACCATCCCCATCACCTTCAGCCAGGCGGTTCTGGGCGACAACATCACCGTCCCCACCATCGACGGCAAGGTGGAGTACAACCTGCCCGAAGGCACCCAGAGCGGCACCACCTTCCGGCTGCGGGGCAAGGGCATTCAGTATCTGAACGGCCGCGGCCGGGGCGATATGTACGTCAAGTGCGACGTGGAAATCCCCAAGAAGCTGAACAAGACCCAGCGGGAGGCCCTGAAGAAGTTCGAGGGCACCCTGAAGGAGGACAACTACGAAAAGCGGAAGGGCTTCTTCCGCAAGCTGAAAGACATTCTCAACAAGTAATCCCCCAAGATCTCAAAGACCCCGAAAGGCAGCGATGCCCTTCGGGGTCTTTTTTGCAGGGGTTTGCAGGCCCTGGAGGGGCCTTTGGGTCAGGGGCGGGACTTTTCCCGTCCAAACCAAAGCGCCCCCTCCAGGCCGCCGGACAGGGCGCAGGGAAGGGGGCTGGCCCCCAGCAGCAAAGCCGGGGCCTATGCCGGCCCTCTGCGGCGGCTGCAGCGCGGCGGCACCGGGGGCTCGAAAGCATAAAAAGAGGGCGGCGGCCCCGCCCCGAAGGGAGGACCGCCGCCTGTTTAGGTCTTTGGTGGAATTGCAGAGGTTAGACGGTGGCGAATGCGACAGCCGACACAACCCAGCCCAGGGGGCTGCCGATGGAAGCGGCAGTAGCCAGAACGCTGCGGACGCAGTTCAGGACAGAGGTGGTGGTGTAGTTCAGCCAGGTGTCAACGCCCTTCTCCAGGTCGGTGCCGATGTTGCCGGTCTTGTTAGCAGCATACCAGCGGCGAGCGCCCAGCAGCTGATCGATCCAGTTGTACAGAAGCAGGCCGCTAACAGCCAGGGAGATGCCGCCGCTGATCAGAGCAGCAACGCTACCAGCGTCAGCGCCGCCGGTGGTATAGGTCATCTCGTCTTCCGTCATGAGGTTGTAATTAGCGGGCATACGAACGGTCATTTCCATAATGATGCTCCTTTTCTTTGCAAAGATTAGGCTATTGTGAACGGTACATTCCAGCCTTCGACTGGATGAGAGTTCCAGCAGAAATGCAACCGTTTGCAAACCAAATCAGGTGAAGATCAGCAGCGGGATGCTCAGGGGCCACAGGCCCACCACCGCAACGGCCGCCACCAGATCACGGGTAAAGTACGACAGCGACTTGGACATATCCGCGCCCAGGTCATCCACTGCCCTGCCCAAAATGGTGAAAATGTTGCCCTCCGCGTTGTCATCCAGCCAGCGGTTGGCCTGCTGGATGCCCCAAATGTAGCTGGTCGCCAGCACGGCAACGCCCACAATGGTGGCGATGGTGCCCATGGCATTGATGGCAGAGGCGGTGGTGTCCACCACGCTGTCCACAGCGTTGCCGACACTGTCCACAATACCGCCGCCAGTCAGGTAGACCATCTCGTCCTGTGCAACCGGGGCGAAATGTTCCGGGTAACGGATCGCATCTTTCATAGGTCAAATCTCCTTTGCTGATCGGATACCGGCGGGTTTTCACCTGCCCGCAAAACAGATTCTCCCACACCTTTTGGGTTCAATCCCATTTTACCACATTGTGAGAGAATGCTCAAGAGTTTCCTTGAAAAAAGTGTGAAATTTAGGCGGTTTTCATAATATTGTATAGCATTCTTTGTGGAAAGACGCCCCGTCTCGATTTTTTCACCCTTCAATCCCGGCCCGGTACAGGTAGGGATCGCTCTTGAAACTGTCAAAACTGTACAAAACCAGAATCTGGTCATAGTCGTTCTGGTCAATCAGGGTATCCAGGCCGTAGTTGTAGTTCCGCAGGTCCACCACGTCGATGTCGGCATAGTTTGCGGTCAGGAAGGGGACAAAGGAGTTGGCATAGCTGTCCTTGATAACCAGAATGCTGCCCTCGCCGTCGCCCTCCACCCGGCTCATGCCGTTGTTTCCGTGGAGGAAGGCCGCATATTTGTCGTAGACCTCCAGCTTGGACAGATCGTACAGGCCGGTGGTGTTGCCCGCCTCGGGCATGCCGGGCCCCGTGACGGTATAGATGGTCAGGGAGTTGTCCAGCTGGTAATAGGTCAGGGTGTCGGGCTGGGCGTTCCAGGTGCGGGCCCGGGAATAGAAGGTGCCGTAAAAGTCGGGCACTTCCACCGCCTGGTGGGCCGACAGGTCAAAGGGCGTCAGGCCCAGCAGGCTGCACAGATGGCTGTAGGCATAGTAGGCGCCCTGGGTGGTCCAGTGGTGGTCGGTGCGATAGTAGATATACTCGTCCCGGTGGTCGGACAAAGTCTGCGCCACCGACACGAAGGTGCCGCCGGCCTCCTCCACCGCCGTCTGAATCTGCTTCAGATAGACGGTTTCGTCCAGCAGGGGGGTGCCCACCGGCACCCGCTCGGGGTAGATGGTGGCCGCCGAGGGCACCACCATGGTATAGACCTTGCCGGGATAGCGGGAGGCCAGGGAGGTCACCGCGGCGATGTTCCGGGGCAGGGTCCGCTCCTCGCTGGACACCAGGCCGAAGGTCCGGTTGATCATCTGGCCCTCGTCCCCCAGCAGAACGCCGCCGCTCTGGGTCTTTTGGAACAGGGCCGTCTCCACAAAGCTCTGGAGGCTGATCCAGCCGTCGCGGCCGGGAATCTGGTCCTTGGTGTACTGGGTGTAGTTGCTGAAAAACTGGTTCAGGCCCTTGGCCGTCAGCAGCTGGGTGGTAATGGCGGGGCGCTGGGTCAGAGTGGTGTTTTCCAGCTCGCTGACCTGACGGTCAGGGGTCAGCAGGTCCAGCACAAACACGCCCACAAAAAAGACGCTGAACAGGATCAAAACCGGGTAATGGATCAGCCCGCCGCGTTTTTTCTTTTGTTCCATGGTGCGGCCTCCTTAGAAGTTGAAGTAGAGGAAGGGGCTGTTGGTGCTGCCCACCACATAGGCGGTGGAGACCACCAGCAGCAGGGCCACCGTCAGCACCCTTGTCCAGTTCCGCCGTTTGAGCAGGTCCCAGACCTTCCCGATGAGGGGGGTGCAGCAGATGGCCGACACCACCAGCAGGACGCCGTAGTTCCGGAGGAAGTACACCGGCGACACGCCGCCCGAGGGGATGAACAGCTTCTGGAACAGCAGGCCGAACTGGACGCCGGCGTCGTTGCCCACAAACATGGCCCAGCCCACCACCACAAAGAACAGGGTGTAAATGTGGGGCCAGATTTTGCCCTTTTGCAGGTATTTCAGGAGGAACAGCTTTTCCACCGCCAGCAGGACGAAATAGTACAGGCCCCAGCAGATGAAGTTCCAGTTGGCGCCGTGCCAGATGCCGGTGAGCAGCTCCACGATGAACAGGTTGAGGATCTGACGTTTGAGGCCCTTGCGGTTGCCGCCCAGGGGGATATACACATACTCCCGGAACCAGCCCGACAGGGTCATATGCCACCGCCGCCAGAACTCGGTGATGGAGGCGGAAATATACGGATAGTTGAAGTTCTGGGGGAACTCAAAGCCCATCATCTTGCCCATGCCGATGGCCATCATGGAGTAGCCCGAGAAGTCAAAGTACAGCTGGAAGCTGTAGGCCAGGATGCCCAGCCACACCAGCGGGGTGGAGGCATTGGCCAGGCCCACAAAGGTCACCGAGGCGTCGTCGGCGATGCCGATGATATCGGTCCAGAGGGCGCCGATGGCGTCGGCCAGCAGCACCTTTTTGGCCAGGCCGAAGGTGAAGATGGTCACGCCCTCCTCAATCTGGGCCAGGGAATAGCGGTGCTTGTAGACGTGGAGCTGGGCGGCCACATCCCGGTATTTGACGATGGGACCGGCGATCAGCTGGGGGAACATGACCACATAGGCGCCGAAGTCGATGATGTTCTTTTCGGCCGGGACGTTCCGCCAGTAGACGTCGATGGTATAGGACAACGTCTGGAAGGTGTAGAAGCTGATGCCCAGGGGCAAGACGCTGATGCCCTCGATGGGGGCAAAGCTTGTCCCCAGCAGGGCGTTGGCGCTTTCCAGCACAAAGTTGGTGTATTTGAAGTAGAACAGCATCCCCAGGCTGCCCACCAGGGCCACCGCCAGGAGGATTTTCCGCCCCAGGGGGCGGCGGTCAAAGAGGGCGATCCCCAAACCGCACAGGTAGTTGATGAGGATCAGGCCCAGCATCACCGGGAAAAACCGGACTTCGCCCCAGCAGTAGAACACCAGGCTGCACAAAAACAGGACGGTGTTCTTGGCCCGGGCGGGGGCAATATAATAGGCCGCCAGGGTAAAGGGCAGAAAATGAAACAGGAAGATGATCGAACTGAATATCAAGGCCGTATCTCCTTACCAGCAGGGTGGGTGTGGGGCCATTCTCGTGAGAACGCCTGGGTCAAATAAGAGCCGATGCCCCAGAGGCATTGGCTCAGGGACTACAGCAGATTTCCCGCCGGGCAGGGCCCGGGCGCCGGTCACGGCGGCCCGAACCCCATCGCGGGGGCAAAATCTTACTGTGCGTATCCGTTCATCACGTCGTCCACGGCCTGACCCAGGTCAGCGGTGGCCTCATTGGAGGCGATGACCATGACCACCAGGTTATCCCGGCCCGAGATCACTGCGTTTTCCACGTTGCTCTGGGCCTGGGCAAATTCAGAGTAGTTGCCGTAGAAGGCCACCTGGTCCTCCTTGTAGGTCTGCAGCTGCTCGCAGATGGCCTCGGACTTGCCGGCGGCGGGCTGGATCACCAGCACCAGGCCGGCGTCGCCGTTGTCATTGCTCTTGATGCCCTTGTAGCTGGCCACGTCCTCGGCCGCCAGGCCGAAGTCGTACTCGATGTTCATGGCCGAGATCTCAAACTGATTGGAGATGGGGTTGGCCTCCAGCAGCTGGTCCGCAATGGCCGACAGCTGGTCGGAACCGTTTTCCGCATTGTTCGGAGCGGCCGTGCCCGCATCATCGGTGCGGGCCTCGCCGGCGGCGGAGGAGGCGGGGGCAGACGCCGCCGAGCTGGCGGTGCTGCTGGCATCATCGGAAGATCCGCCGCAGCCTGCCAGCAGGGCAGCGCAGAGAATCAGTGCAGTCAACGAAAACAAGAAATTACGTTTCATCATAATATTTCCTTTTCCTTCTCTCGATTGTATCGTTGGTGCGCCCGGGGCGCAGCGCTACGCATACAGGTTTTTGCAAACCATGATTATCTTATCATATCAAACTGCAAAATGCAATCCGGGCCAAAACTTTCACACCCCGTTTCCAGGGTCTTTACACCGCCGCGGCGATCTTCTGCAGCTCGGCGATATACTCCTCAAAAACCAGCCCGCTTTCGTTGATTCGGGCGGCGTTTTCGGGGCCTACATAGCGCCAATGCCAGGGCTCATAGGTGATCTCGGTGACGGCCTCGGCCTCTTCTCCCTTGGGGTAGCGGAGGATGAAGCCGTACTGTTCGGCGTGCTCGCACAGCCAGGCAAAGGCGGTGGTGTTCTCAAAGCCGGTGTCCAGGTCGGTGAAGTCGGGGCAGTTCAGGTCGGCGGCCAGGCCGCAGTTGTGCTCGGAATATCCCGGAGGGTTGACGATGCCGGCGGCCAGCTCCCGGGCGGTGGCTTCATCGTAGCCCTGGTTCAGGTACTGCTGGGTTTTGTTGTTGTACAGGGTGGTCTGGTAGGACACGCTCCGGTAGCCGCTCTGCATCCAGATGGTGACGCCGTCGGCGGCTGCCGCGGCCTGCATCTCCAGGAAGGCGTCGGCGGCCTCGGTCTGAAGGGTCTTGTTGATGGCGGTGGCCGAGCCGCACTCCTTGGTGTCGAAGGTGTAGTCCTCCGGCATGGGGGAGTCGTGGTTCACCAGCACCATCCGGGAATCGTTCAGCATGGCCTGGGCCTCGGCGGCGGTGAGGCCCAGAGCGTTCTGGGGCACTGCCGGGGCCGAAGAAGCGGCCTGGGAAGAGGAGGATGCCGCCGGGCTGTTGGAGCCGGACGCCGCCGAGCCGGCGGGCAGGGTGCTGCTGGCCGGGGTGGTGGTGGAGGCACTGGACGCGGCGGCCTGCATCCGGGTGACGGCGAAGGAGACGCCTCCTGCCACCAGGGCCAGGGCACAGAAAAAGACGGTGAGGCGCCGGGCCGCACGGCGGCGGCGACGGCGGCGAATTTCGGCCCGGGTCAGTTTGCGGCGCGGGCGGTGGGACGGATCATTGGGCATAGGAGCCATAGGCTGCTGCATACAAAAGACCTCTCTGTTCTGAAATGTAGAATCTGGTATAATCACGCCGCACCCCGGGCAGACTATCTGCCAAACAGACGAGTGAGGCGAACGGTTTTATGCATCTGTCAAGCGAGGAATACGCCCGCCGGGTTCAGCAGGCCGGGCCGCCGTCCCCTATAGTGCGGGACTGCCTGTGGGCCTTCTGCGTGGGCGGAGGCATCTGCCTGCTGGGGGAATGGTTCCGCCAGCGGTATCTGGCGGCGGGTGCCGACCCCGACACCGCCGGCACCCTCACCAGCTGCACCCTGATCCTTTTGTCGGGGCTGTGCACCACCCTGGGGTGGTACCAGAAGCTGGCGGCCCGGGCCGGGGCGGGAAGTCTGGTGCCCATCACCGGCTTTGCCAACTCGGTGGTCAGCGCGGCCATTGAGTTTCAGTCCGAGGGCCGGGTCACCGGCACCGGGGCCAAGATGTTCACCATCGCCGGGCCGGTGATTGTCTACGGCACGGCGGCCTCGGCGGTGTACGGGCTGGTTCTGTGGCTGGCGGGCCTCATATAGAGGATACGTCCAGTGGATGGAAAATATTGCAAAAACAAGGCGAGAGATTTGATTTTCTCCGCCCTGGGAAACATCCGAAAGGAGTGGGGCATTCCATGGCGCAGCGGCATGGCGACACCCTGATTTTCTCCGCGCCGCCGGTCATCGCGGCGCACGCGGCGGTGGGCGGCAAAAAGGAGAGCCGCAGCCCTCTGGCCGAGGGCTTTGACGAGCTGAGCCGGGACAACCGCCTGGGCCAGAAAACCTGGGAGGCGGCCGAAAAGGTCCTGCAGCTGCGGGCCGCCCGGCTCTGCCTGCAAAAGGCGGGGGCCGCCGAGCGGTCGGTGAACCTGGTTCTGGCGGGGGACCTGCAGGCCCAGTGCACCGCCTCCAACTACACCATGCGGGAGCTGGACATCCCCTTTGCGGGGGTGTTCGGGGCCTGCAGCACCATGGCCGAGGCCCTGGGTCTGGGGGCCGCCCTCTGCGCCGGCGGGATGGCCGAGGGAATCCTGGCCATGGCGTCGGGGCACTTCTGCGCCGCCGAGCGGCAGTTCCGCACCCCTCTGAGCTACGGCGCCGTCCGCACCCCCACCTCCCAGTGGACCGCCACCGCTGCGGGCTGCTGCCTGCTGCGGCCGGCAGGGCCGGGGGTTCTGATCCGGGCCGCCACCTTTGGCCGGGTTCAGGACTACCGGGTGCGGGACATCAACAACATGGGGGCCGCCATGGCCCCGGCTGCCGCCGCCACCCTGCTGCACTATCTGGCCGACACCCACACCCAGCCCGCCGCCCTGGACTGCATCTACACCGGGGACCTGGGCCGGGTGGGCAGCGATCTGCTGGCCCAGCTGCTGGAAGCCGAGGGCATCGGCCCCTACCATCACGAGGACTGCGGCTGTCTGCTCTACGGCTCGGACCCCCAGGTCCACAGCGGCGGCTCGGGGCCGGGCTGCTGCGCCAGCGTCCTGTCGGCCCACATCCTGCCCCGGCTGGAATCGGGCGAGCTGAAACGGGTGGTGTTCATCGCCACCGGGGCCCTCATGAGCCAGACCACCTTTCTCCAAAAGGAGAGCATCCCCGCCATCGCCCATCTGGTGGAGCTGGCCGCCCCCGCCGCAGCACAGGAGGAATGAACATGCAATACGTCTGGGCCTTTCTGGTGGGGGGCAGTCTCTGCGTCATCGGGCAAATCCTCATCGACCGCACCAGCCTGACCCCCGCCCGCATCCTCACCGGCTATGTGGTGGCCGGGGTGATTTTGTCGGCTCTGGGGCTGTACGGCCCTCTGGCCGAGCTGGCGGGCAGCGGTGCCACCGTCCCCCTGCTGGGCTTTGGCCATCTGCTGGCCAAGGGCGTCCGCCAGGCGGTGGAGGAACAGGGCCTGCTGGGCTGCCTCACCGGCGGCCTGCAGGCGGGGGCTGCCGGTATCGCCGCCAGCCTCCTCTGCGGGCTGATCTTTTCCCTCATCGGGAAAAGCCACGACCAAAACTAATCACAGCATCGACATACAGCGCCCCTTTTTTCCGTCCGGCTGCGCTATGCTGGGAGGAAAAAGGGGGTTTTTACATATGAGGAACATCCGTTCGGTCTGCCGTTATGCCGCCGGGGCGCTGCCCTGTCTGCCCTCCCTGTACTGGGCCGCCGGGGGACTGGCCCGGGCCTTTGGGGGCGGGGAACCGGGCTTTGGGCCTGCCGCTCTGCTGCTGGCCGGCCTGGTCTGCCTGGGGTACGCTCTGGGATGGCTGTTTTGCCCCGAAACCGCCGTTCCGGCCGGGCCCGACGGCCTGCTGGAAAACCCCGCACAAACAACAAAAGCCCTCCTGCCGAATACATGGCGCGGAGAGCTTTGCTCGTCAATCGTATCGAACCAGTCGTGAACGGCTTTAGACGGCCTTGTTGGCGCGCTTGGCCAGACGGCTGATCTTGCGGGACGCGGTGTTTTTCTTCAGCACGCCTTTGGCGCGGGCCTTGTCGATCGCGGAAACAGCAGCCAGGACAGTTGCGTCCTTGTCAGCGGCTTTGGCATCGATGGCAGCGTTTGCCTTCTTGACGACTGTTTTCAGGTTGGTCTTAATGGCCTTGTTGTGAGCCTGCTCTGCAGCAGCCTGCACGACGCGGTCCTTCTGAGATTTGATGTTAGGCAATTCGTTCCACCTCCTTGGCTACCTATAACAGCGCATCTTATGATACCATATTCGCCGCATCTGCGCAAGCTTTTTTTGAAATTTTGTTTGAAAAAAATTTTTTTGCCCACACTTTGGCCAGAACAAGGCCTCCCAGAGGGCCAAAGGAGGGCACAATATGCGATCTACCGACATGGCAGACGAGCTGTTCGGCGCCCGGCAGGAGGCCGGCAGCGCCGCCGGGGTGCGTCTGGCCACCATGCGCCAGGGCGGGGTGGTGGTGACCCGGGTGGAGATTGCCCGGGACGGCCTGGCCCGGCCCCGGGGGCGCTACGTCACCCTGGAGACCCCCAGCGTCAGCCTGCTGGATGAGCGGGACAACACCGTCATTGAGCTGGCGGCGGCCGAGCTGGCCGCCCTGCTGCCCCCGGAAGGGCCGGTGCTGGTGCTGGGGATCGGCAACCGCCAGGTCACCGCCGACGCCCTGGGCCCCCGCACCGTCCAGCACGTTCTGGTCACCATGGGGGCGGGCCACGGCCTGCCCATCCGGGGCATCCGGCCGGTGGCGGCCATGGCGCCGGGGGTATCCCAGGCGGCGGGCATCAGCCTTCAGGCCCTGGCGGGGGCTTTGGTGCAGGCGGTCCGCCCCACCGCCCTGATCTGCGTGGACAGCCTCTGTTCCTCCGAGCCGGAGCGACTGGGCCGCACCATCCAGTTTTCCGACACCGGGCTGGCGCCCGCCAGTCCCGACAATCCCCGCCATCTGGACGCCGCCGCCCTGGGCCTGCCGGTGATTGCGGCGGGCATCCCCACTTTAATGGAAGCGGAGGAGAGCAAGGACCTGGTGGTCACCCCCCGGGCCCTGGACAGCGTCATCGCCCACGGGGCCGCCCTGCTGGGGGCCTCCATCAACCGGGCTTTGCAGCCCCGTCTCACCGTCAACCAGCTCTGCTGGCTGTCCAGTCAGGCATAACAGCCGCCCCGCCCGCATAGAACAGATAGTAAGTCATGCGGGAAGGGAGGCAAACGGATGCAGGAAAACCACCATGACCCCCAGGGCGGCCGCGCCGGTTCAGGGACAGGCTGGGCGGCGCTGGGGGCGGCTGCGGTGATGCTGGCCCTGACCCTGTGGGGGCGGGGGATTGCCCTGACGCTGGCGGGAGCCCTGGTGGGGCCGGTGCCCGCCCTGCGCACCGCCTTTGCCCTCAGTCCGGCGGGGCAGGCCGATTCCGCCGGGAGCACGGCGGACAGCATGGCGGCCTCCTCGGCGGCAGAATCCGTCCCCGACACCTCCATTGAGCAGTATCTGGTGGAGCTGACCCCCGACGACCAGAAGCCCGCCGACGCCGGCACCGTCATCGAGACATCCTACGGCCAGGGCAGCGGCGAAAAGTACATCGCCTGCGACGCCGGCACCATCAAGAACAACACCAGCGTCTCCTCGGCGGAGGTAGCCGCCGAGATCCAGAACCCGCTGCCCTTCAACGTGGAGCTGAACAGCGCCGATCCCCAGGTCCTCATCATGCACACCCACGCCACCGAGTGCTACCGGCCGGCGTCGGGGCTGTGGTTTGCCCCCGGAGACGGGGCCCGCACCACCGACCGGGCCAACAATATGTGCGCAGTGGGCCGGGTGATGGCCGACACCCTCAACGCCGCCGGCATCAACACCCTTCACGACGAATCCCTCAACGACTATCCCAGCTACACCGGCAGCTATTCCAACAGTCGGGCGGTGGTGCAGCAGTATCTGGCCCAGTACCCCAGCATCAAGGTGGTGCTGGACGTCCACCGGGACGCCATCGAAAACGACGCCGGGGCCCGGATGGCTCCGGTGGTGGAGATCAACGGCCGCAAGGCCGCCCAGGTCATGCTGATCTGCGGCTGCGACAACGGCTCCACCGTCTCGCTGCCCAACTGGCGGCAGAATCTGCGGTTTGCCGCCGCCTGGGAATCCGCCATGGAGGGGATGTACCCAGGGTTCACCCGGCCGGTGCTGTTCAGCTACCGGTTCTACA
The DNA here is from genome assembly GCF_002160175.1 of Faecalibacterium sp. An192. Taxonomy (NCBI): domain Bacteria; kingdom Bacillati; phylum Bacillota; class Clostridia; order Eubacteriales; family Oscillospiraceae; genus Faecalibacterium; species Faecalibacterium sp. An192. The sequence continues at coordinate 42,178 of NZ_NFKB01000010.1, read as the reverse complement.
ACCAGGACCTGACCACCGGCAGCCTGCTGATTGAGATCGGCACCCACGGCAACAACCTCAACGAGGCCCTCTACGCCGGGCAGCTGGCGGCCAACGCACTGGCGTCCCTTTTTGGCGGCGCGGGTTGACAAACGTACGCAGTTATGCTATAGTGCCACTATCTGAAAAGCCTTGATCGGGAAAAGTACCTCCCCCCACGACGGCACAGAGAGCAGGCGTTGCTGAGAGCCTGCCCGCAGGGGAAGGGAACGAACACCCGGGAGCTGCAAACTGAACCCCGCCCCGCGGGCAGTAGGTGCGCCGCCCACCCCAGCGTTACCAGGGGAGTGCTTCGCCGCATGGGGCGGCGCGAGCATACGAGACCGGCCGCCGGCCGGTGAATTCAGGTGGCACCGCGGACATTACAAGACAGCTTGTTCGCCCTGGAATACGGGGAGAAAGCTGTCTTTTTACTTTTCAGGAGGTATCTTTATGGAACGCACCGAGATTGCATCCCTCTACCGCGAGACCCCTGCCGACGGCACCGTCCTGACCGTCTGCGGCTGGGCCAAGAACATCCGCGACAGCAAGAACATCGGCTTCATCGCCCTGTCGGACGGCGGCTGCTTCAAGACCCTGCAGGTGGTCTTTGAGGCCGCCAAGCTGGACAACTACGAGGAAGTGGCCCACGCCGGCCTCTACACCAGCATGCAGGTCACCGGCCGCCTGATCCTCACCCCCGGCGCCAAGCAGCCCTTTGAGCTGAACGCCGACTCCATCCAGCTGCTGGGCGCCTGCCCCTCGGAGGAGTATCCCCTGCAGAAAAAGAAGATGAGCATGGAGTATCTGCGCACCATGCCCACCCTGCGCCCCCGCACCAACACCTTCAACGCAGCCTTCCGGGTCCGCAGCGTGGCCGCCTACGCCATCCACCGCTTCTTCCAGGAGAACGGCTTTGTCTACTCCCATTCGCCCATCCTCACCGGTTCGGACTGCGAGGGCGCCGGCGAGATGTTCCGCGTCACCACCCTGGACCTGGACAACCTGCCCAAGACCGAGGACGGCCGCACCGACTACAGCGAGGACTTCTTCGGCCGTCCGGTGAACCTGACCGTCTCCGGCCAGCTGGAGGCTGAGGCCATGGCCATGGCCTTCGGCAAGGTGTACACCTTCGGACCCACCTTCCGCGCCGAGAAGAGCTTCACCACCCGCCACGCCGCCGAGTTCTGGATGATCGAGCCCGAAATGGCCTTCTGCGACCTGTCCGGCTACATGGACGTGGCCGAGGCCATGACCAAGTACGTCATCCGCTATGTGCTGGACAACTGCCCCGATGAGATGGACTTCTTCAACAAGTTCATCGACAAGGGCCTCATCGAGCGCCTGGAGCTGGTGGCCGGCAGCGAGTTCGGCCGCATCACCTACACCGAGGCCATCGAGATCCTGAGGGAGAACAACAAAAAGTTCCAGTACCCGGTGGAGTGGGGCGTGGACATCCAGACCGAGCACGAGCGCTACCTGACCGAAGTGGTGTTCAAGAAGCCGGTCTTTGTCACCGACTACCCCAAGGAGATCAAGAGCTTCTACATGAAGCAGAACCCCGACGGCAAGACGGTGGCCGCAGCCGATATGCTGGTGCCCGGCATCGGCGAGCTGATCGGCGGCAGCCAGCGTGAGGAAGACTACGACAAGCTGGCCGCCCGCATGGACGAGCTGGGCCTGGACAAGGCCAGCTACGACTGGTATCTGGACCTGCGGCGTTTCGGCACCGTGGAGCACGCCGGCTTCGGCCTGGGCTTCGAGCGGATGCTGATGTACCTCACCGGCATCCAGAACATCCGGGACGTGCTGCCCTTCCCCCGCACCGCCTACGGCATGTAACCCATCTGTCACCCCGTCCGGCCTGTACGTCCATCACGTCCAGACCGGACGTTTCTTTTTTCATTTTGCACCATGGAGGACCACGCCTGTGGAAAACATTGCCCCCGCCCTTTTGGACTGGTTCAACCAGAACCGCCGCTCCCTGCCTTTCCGGGACGACCCCACCCCTTACCACGTCTGGGTCAGCGAGATCATGCTGCAGCAGACCCGGGTGTCGGCGGCGCTGCCCTATTATGAGCGGTTCATCGAGGAACTGCCCGACATCCCGGCCCTGGCCGCCTGCCCGCCCGAACGGCTGGACAAACTGTGGGAGGGCCTGGGCTACTACCGCCGGGTTCACAGCCTGCAGAAGGCCGCCCAGGTGGTATGCGAGCAGTACGGCGGCGCCCTGCCCGCCGACTACGACGCCCTGCTGGCCCTGCCTGGGGTAGGGCCCTACACCGCCGGGGCCATCGCCTCCATCGGCTTCGGGCTGGCGGCCCCTGCGGTGGACGGCAACGTCCTGCGGGTGTTCGCCCGGCTGTACAACGACCCGTCCCCCGTCACCGACGCCGCCGTCAAGCGGACCTTCACCCAGCGGGTGATGGCCCACCAGCCCCCCGACAACCCCGGGGACTACAACCAGGCTCTGATGGAGCTGGGCGCCCTGGTCTGCCTGCCCGGAGGCGAGCCTCTGTGCGGCCGGTGTCCTCTGGCCGATCTGTGCCAGGGCCGGAAGGCCGGCACCGCCCTGGAACTGCCCAAAAAGGCCGAGCCCAAGCCCCGCCGGGTGGTGCCGGTGACGGTGCTGCTGATCCGGCAGGAGGGGACCGGAGCCTGGCTGCTCCAGAAGCGGCCCGAGACCGGCCTGCTGGCCGGCCTGTGGCAGCCCCCGGCCCTGGAAGGGGTCTGTCTGGAGGGGCCCGACGCCGTCCGCCAGGCTGCCGCCGGGCTGGGTCTTGTGCCCGGCAGCGATGCGCCCCGGCCCCGGCCCGCCGCCAAGCACATTTTCAGCCATGTGGAATGGCACCTCAGCGGCTGGGTGATGACCCTGCCGGCTCAGCCCGCCCCGGAGGGCTGCGTCTGGGCCAGCCGGGAGGACCTGGAGGGCCGCTACGCCCTGCCCGGGGCCTTCAAGGCCTACCGCAAGGTGTTGCTGGGATAAATTTCCAGCCGGGCAGGGTGGAGCCTTGGGCAATATGGAATACTTTTCGGAGGCAGGCAACGGAAATTTTGTGGATTCCGGTTGTAATTTTGTCCGGCAGCGGGTATAATAGAGTTATTCCGGGGGCAGAACACTTCGGCCCCCGCCGGCTGGGAGGGTATTTCAAATGTCTCTCGTCATTCAAACTTCCATCCATATCTTTTCAGCACTGACTGGAATGCTGAAAATCGCGCTGTACCTTGTCTGCCGGTACAATGATTTGAAAAAACGCTTGATGCGTAAAAAGGAGAGTGCTCAACCTATGAAGAAATCCTGTCTGATCGCCGTCGTCGCTGCGCTGGCCGCCGTGGCTGGCGCCCTGGTCGCCGTGGCTGTCTATCTCCGCCGCCGCGAGAAGGAACTGGACGAATACGAGCGTCTGCTGTTTGGTGAGGACGAGGCCGTCCCCGCCGATGTCGATGACACCGACGCTGCCCCCGCCACCGAGGCTGTGGAGCAGGCCGACGAGGACACCGCAGAGTAAGTTTCGAAGGCTCTGCGCAGAAAATCTGCCAAGATGCATGCAGGGCGCACCGTGGAAGCCTTTGACCGGCTTCTGCTGGTGCGCCCTTTTTCTATCCCGCGCCGGATGCGGACGGCGGCGGGTGCTGTGAATCCAAACAGGAGGAATCAAGATGCAGATCGTGAAAAACATTCTGCTGTGGCTGGCGGGGGTGGTGCTGGGTGTGGCCGTCCTGCTGGGCGCCGTCATGGCCGCCAGCTATTCCTTTACCACCAGCGGCAGCCAGCCCGACCCGGCGGCCCAGTTCGGCGGGGCGGACCTGGAAGTCAACGGCAGCTGCTGGCAGGTGCCCCTGATCGGCGGGATGCTGGACAAGGCCTTTTATTCGCCCTCCACCCTGTCGGTCCAGAAGCTGGGGGTCCTCTACGACGCCCACCCCGAGCTGACCCTGCCCGAATGGGCCACCTCCGCCCAGCTGACCATCACCGCCGACGGCATGGGGGACGCCTATTATTTCCAGGGTGATATTTCCGAATACGCCAGCTTCCTCTACCCGTCCAACGGGGAGTACAAGGCCCAGCTGACGGTCTGGCGTCTGCCGGAGGGGATGACCCCGGCGGACTTCACCTGGCCCGCCGACGGCGCCATCCTCCGCAACACCGGCCTGGAACGGCCCTCCCGGGCATCGGGCTGCTATCAGTATTCCTTCCGGTTCACCATCCAGGCCTCGGCGGAGCTGGAACTGTCCTCCGAGCGGATCGAGCAGGGCGGGGTGGCCGCCCTGGAAATCAGCGGCATGGTGGGCAGCGAAAAGCCCCAGATCGAGACCGATCTGGGCAGCGTCCAGTGTGTCCGCAGCCCGGCGGGCTGGCGGTGCTACATACCGGCGGCCTACAACGCCTCGGCCGGCGGCCACGAAATCGCCGTCACCGTCAACGGCGAGACCCTCACCACCTCCCTGGTGGTCACCGCCAAGAACTTCGGCGAGGCGGAGGCCCAGCCCGACCCGCCCGCTCCCGACGGCGCCGGCGAGGAGTTCCGGAACGTGATCTGGTCCCTCTATGACGCCGAAGCCCGGGACAAGATGTGGCACGGGGCCTTCCTCTGCCCGCTGGAAAACTACACCGTCCTGCTGGACTACGGCCAGACCAAAGTCATGAGCGGAGCCCGGGCGGGCCAGTCCAACTCCACCTTGCTGTATGCGGTGCCGGGAGATGCGGTCCGCGCCCCCGCCGACGGGGTGGTTGTGGTGGCCCAGAACCTGGGCCTCACCGGGAACACGGTGGTCATCGACCACGGCTGCGGCCTGCGCAGCTATCTCTACGGCCTGGCGGACATCCACGTCAAATCCGGCCAGACGGTGAGCCGGGGCGACGCCGTGGGCCAGGTGGGGGAAACCCTCACCATGGACTTCAAGCTGGGCAGCAAGAGCATCAGCCCCTGGCCCCTGTTCCAGACCAGCGGCGGGCTGTTCTGGCTGGAATTTTAACGTACCTTCGCTCTGCAACCTGAGGTTGCGGAGCAGTTGGTGGACGCAACCGCTCCTTTTTTGTATCCTGGAACCACCGGAAAGGAGTTGATTCGATGCGCTTGGCAATAATCGAAATTGTGGTGATGCTGGGGTTTGGGCTGCTGTTTCTGGGCCTGTTTGTCACCCTGGTGGTCTTCCTCATCCGGGCCCTGCGGACCTACATCAAAAGCCACAGCCGGCCCCCGGAGAACCGGCAGGAAGCGGCCGCCGCCCCTTCCAAAACCCTAGCCCAGGCTTTGAAAGACCACCGCACCCGCTGCAAGCTCACCCAGGAATATGTGGCCGAAGCGGTGGGGGTATCCCGCCAGGCAGTGAGCAAGTGGGAGACAGGGGAGTCAGAGCCCACCATGTCCAATCTGACCCTGCTGGCCAAAGTCTACGGCGTCAGCCTGGCCCAGCTGCTGGAGGACGTGACGTAAAATCAGCGCAGCGGGCTGCTGCATGGGTTTCGGTGTCTGCGAAGCCCTGCGGCGGCCCGTTTTTTGCGTTCCAAGCCGCCCGGACGCGCAAAAAACTCCCCCGCCGGGTCTAGGGACGGGGGAGTCTTTTGTAAGGAGGAAAATCAGAAGGGAGTTTCTGTATTCCGGAAAATGGACCTGTAAAACCTGTTTTGGTGGGTTTTCAATGAAACTCAGTTGTTGGGGGTCTGCTCGCCCAGGGTGGCGGAGACGGTCAGCATCTGGCCGTTCCGGGCCACCGTGATGGAGATGGTGTCTCCGGCGGTGTGCTGATCCACGATCGATGTGACATCGTCGCGGGAGGCAATCTCCGCGCCGTCGATGCTGATGATCCGGTCGCCCGGCTCCAGGCCGGCGTTGGCGGCGCCGGAACCTGCGGCCACATCCACGATATAGATGCCGTAGGCCGACACGCCCAGCTGCTGGGCGGTGGACTCATCGGTGACAGCCACATAGGTGATGCCCAGATAGGGACGGCCGCTGACGTAGCCGTTCTCCAGCAGATCCTGGGCGATGTCGATGGCGGTGTTGATGGGGATGGCGAAGCCCAGGCCCTCAGCGCCCGAAGCTTCCGACTTGGCGTTGACAATGCCCACCAGCTCGCCGGCCATGTTGAACAGGCCGCCGCCCGAGTTGCCCGGGCTGATGCTGGCGTTGGTCTGGATCAGGGACAGATTCAGGATGGAGCCGTCGTTGTTCTCGATGGCCACATCGCGGTCCAGAGCGCTGACGATGCCGTTGGTGACGGTGCCGCTCAGATTACCCAGAGGGTTGCCCACAGCCACCACTTCTTCGCCCACCGCCAGGGCGTTGCTGTCGCCCACCACAGCGGGGGTCAGGCCCTCGGCCTCGATTTTCAGGACGGCCACGTCGCTGGCGGTGTCCGAGCCAATGACGGTGGCGGTGTAGTCCACGTCGTCGATGGTGACGGTGACGTTGGACGCGCCGTCCACCACGTGGGCACAGGTCAGAATATAGCCGTCGTCGCTGATGATGACGCCGCTGCCTGCACCCGACTCAACCTGGCGCTGGCCAAACCAGGACCAGTTGGAGTAGATCACTTCTTCGGTGGTGATGGGCACCACGCTGGGGGTGACCAGGGCCGCCACCTGGGCGGTGGACAGGTCGTCCCCGCCGGTGGAGGTGGAGGAGGCCAGCGCATTGCTGATCTGCTCCGACCGGTCGGAGGCCTGGATCACCAGACGGTGCTCGTTGCCCACCATGCTGCCCACGTAGCCGCCGGCAAAGCCCACCGCTGCGGCCAGCACCAGGGCCAGCACGCTGCGGAGCACCCGCCCGGCCCGGCCGCGCCGGGGTTTGCGGGGAGGCTCCTCCGGGTTGGGGACCGGACGGTAGTCGGGGGTGACGGGCGGCGGATTGCCACCGCCGTTGGCGTCGTACTGATTGGCGGCGTTGGTCCCGCTGCTGCCTACGTTGGCATAGCCGGTATCATTGCCGTTGCCGGAGGAATGGTAGAGGGAAGAATAGTCGTATTCCCATTTATTCTCGTTATCCATAGTTCAAATCATCCTTTCAGGGGGAGCGGAAAAGGGAAGGCGGGGGATAGGGTCTTGACCTTTCCCTTCTGGCTGATTATAGTGTAACCTGAAATTGTGAAAACCGCTTCATGCCGCCGTGAAGAAAATGTGAAATCCAGTCGTTTTCCGGCGCGGAGGCGGCCCCTGCTTGCATTCCCAAAGCAAGCCGCCCCAAAAGGAGGTCTTTATGCGCCTTGTTCAAACAGAGGAGGGCTTTGCCCTTTATAAAGAAAAGTCCGAGATCGGCCGCTGCGCCGTGGCCTCCAGCGGGCCCGAGACCCATATTTCGGCCCTGTGGATTGCGCCCGACTGGCGCCGCCGGGGCTATGGCTCCTATCTTCTGCGCCAGGTGCTTCACCAGCTGGGCGGCTATGACCGGGAGGCGGCCAGCTGTTTCACCGCGCCCCTGCCCGATGTGCCGGAGGAGGCTGCGTTTTGGGCCAAGTTTGACTTTGTGCCCCAAGGGGGCCGTCTGGTCCGCCGCCGCAAGCCCGACCTGACCGCCGTCCGGCTGGCCCAGGATTTTCTGGCGGGACACCTGGACCGGCCCCGTCTCCTGATCGACGCCACCTGCGGCAACGGGGGAGACACCGTCTTTCTCTGCCGTCTGGCCGGGGAGGAAGGGCAGGTGCTGGCCTTTGACATCCAGCCCGCCGCCCTGGACTCCACCCGGGCCCGGCTGGCCCGGGAGGGCATCCCCGAAAGCCGCTGCCGCCTGATTCTGGACAGCCACGCCCATCTTCTGGACTACGTCCAGCCCGGCACCGCCGACGGGGTGGTCTTTAACTTCGGCTGGCTGCCCGGCGCCGACCATTCGGTCCACAGCGGCGCCGACACCAGCATCCCGGCCCTGGAGGCCGCCCTCCAGGCCCTGCGTCCCGGCGGGGTGCTGTCGGCGGTGCTCTACAGCGGGGCGGTCATCGGGAACAGCGAGAAGCTGGCCGCCCTGGACTGGCTGGAAGCATTGCCTTTAACAAAGTATACGGTCCTGGTCTGCCGCTTCGCCAACTGGGCCGACACCGCCCCTCTGCCCTGTTTTGTCATAAAAAAGTAGTCCAGCCCCTTGCACCGGGGGCCGTTTTGGCGTAATATATATGTATGTGTGTTTTTTTAGGAACAGAATCCAACAGACAGGAGAACCACCCATGTAAATCCCGGTGCATCTCGAAGCTATGCAGCCTTTTTATAGAGATTGACAGAGAAAGACAAGAGGTACTATGACAAATCGCGAAGAAATCGAACGCCGCCGCACGTTCGCTATCATCAGCCACCCCGACGCAGGTAAGACCACTCTCACCGAAAAGCTCCTGCTCTACGGCGGAGCCATCAACCAGGCCGGCTCGGTCAAGGGCAAGCAGAGCGCCCGCCACGCCGTGTCGGACTGGATGGACATCGAGAAGCAGCGCGGCATCTCGGTCACCTCGTCGGTGCTGCAGTTTGATTACGCCGGCAAGTGCGTCAACATTCTGGACACCCCGGGCCACCAGGACTTCTCGGAGGACACCTACCGCACCCTGATGGCAGCCGACTCGGCGGTCATGGTCATCGACGCCGCCAAGGGCGTCGAGGCCCAGACCATCAAGCTGTTCAAGGTCTGCACCCTGCGGCACATTCCTATCTTCACCTTCATCAACAAGATGGACCGGGAAGCCCGGGATCCCTTTGAGCTGATGGAGAACATCGAGGAAATTCTGGGCATCAAGACCTTCCCCATGAACTGGCCCATCGGCTGCGGCAAGGACTTCAAGGGCGTCTTTGACCGGATGCGCCGCAAGGTCCTGGCCTTTGAGAGCGACGGCCGCGCCAACGGCGTCAAGAAGGTGGACGAGATCACCCTGGAACTGGGAGATCCCGGCCTGGACGAGCTGCTGACCCCCTATCTGCACCAGCAGCTGGTGGACGAAATCGAGCTTCTGGACGGCGCCGCCGAGGAGTTCGATCTGGACAAGGTTCTGCGGGGCGAGCTGAGCCCGGTGTTCTTTGGTTCGGCTCTGACCAACTTTGGCGTGGAGCCCTTCCTGCAGGAGTTCCTGCGTCTGACCCCCACCCCGCTGGCCCGTGTGGACAGCCTGACCGGCGAGGCCGTGGACCCCTGCCGCGAGGAGTTCTCGGGCTTCATCTTCAAGATTCAGGCCAACATGAACAAGGCACACCGGGACCGCATTGCCTTTATGCGGATTTGCTCGGGCAAGTTCGAGCGCGGCATGGACGCCTATCATGTCCAGGAGGGCAAGAACATCAAGCTGGCCACCGGCACCCAGCTGATGGCCCAGGACCGTGCCATTGTGGACGAGGCCTATGCGGGCGACATCATCGGCCTGTTTGACCCGGGCATCTTCTCCATCGGCGACACCTTGTGCACCGGCAAGAAGAAGGTGCAGTTTGCAGGCATTCCCACCTTTGCGCCCGAGCATTTTGCACGCATCGAGCAGAAGGACACCATGAAGCGCAAGCAGTTCGTGAAAGGCATGGAGCAGATCGCCCAGGAGGGCGCCATCCAGATTTTCCGCGAAGTGGGCGGCGGCATGGAGGAAGTTGTGGTTGGCGTTGTGGGCGTTCTGCAGCTGGAAGTGCTGGAGTACCGTCTGAACACCGAGTACAACGTGGAAATCCGGATGCAGCATCTGCCCTTTGAGCAGATTCGGTGGATTCAGAACGATCCCGACACCTACACGCTGCGGGATCTGGATCTGACCAGCGACACCAAGCCGGTGGAGGACATGCGCGGAAACCGTCTGCTCCTCTTCACCTCCGAGTGGGCTGTCCGCTGGGCCACCGACCACAACGAAGACCTCAAGCTCAGCGAATTCGGCAACATCGACACCTAAACCCCGCTTTTTCGAGAAAAAGCTTGGCAAAAAGCTTTTCACTGGGTACCATACACTCTGGCCGCTCTTTATAAAGTGACAGCGGGTTGCAGGCTATGCCGCGCTCACGTTACGTCCGGGCTGCGCCCGGGTACGATGCTAAGTTCGTCATAGACGGATTTTTTCTGTCCCTATGACAAAAACAGCCGAGTTGGTATTAAGCATCGGCGGCGACCGCATCCAGTGAATAAAGCAGGGAGCCGCGCCATCACCCCTTTTAATCCGCGGGTCGTGGCCGGCAGTGCTCTCCCTCTTTTAATCATAAGAAAATCCCCGCTCCGGTTGAACCGGACCAGATTGTGCGGACAGTACAAAAATCCCCCTAAAGTAGAATATTGGGATTTAGCAGGAGTGGCGCAGCGTCAAGGGCGCCACTCCTGTTTTGGTTTGGATTCGTTCGTGGTTATAAAACTGGATATAGCGGTCAATCATTTCGTTGGCCTCGGAGAATGTAGCAGGTTTGTGGCGGTAGATGCACTCCGTTTTGAGAATAGAGAAGAAATTTTCTGCCATTGCGTTGTCATACGGATTCCCGCGTCTTGACATCGAGGGAGTAATGCCGTATTCTTTAGTCAGGTTAAAGTACGCTTGGGAAGTATACTGAAACCCCTGGTCGCTGTGGAGCTGCAACTCTGCGGCGACCTTCTTCTTTTCTCTGCGCACTGCCTGGCGGATGGTATCCAGCACCAGGTTCACTGTTTGCTGGGTTGCAGTCTTGTAAGCCACAATGCTGTTATCATACAGATCTCGGATCATGGACAGGTACAGTACACCTTGTTTGGTCTGGATGTAGGAAATATCAGTCACCCATTTGCGGTTTGGCGCTTCAGCGTGAAAGTCCCGGTTGAGAAGGTTCTGGTACTTGTGCAGTTGCTGGCCCATCTGCTGCCAGCGTCTGCGGCGGCGGATTTCAGACAGCAAGCCGTATTTTTTCATAACACGCAGGATCGTTTTAGGGTTATGGCAGATTGCTTCACTGTTTTTCAGCCACTGCCACATTCTGCGATAGCCATATGTATGAAAACATTTGTCCTGCTGATTTCGAATTTTCTCTGCCAATGCGGCGTCTTTCTCGGGCCGGTTCAGATTCTTTACAAAGCTGTAATAGCCGCTTCTGGACACCGAAAAGAATCTGCACATGACAAGCACAGGGTACTTTTCTCTGTGACGGTAGATGACGGCATATTTTGCCTTTGCTCTCACTTCCTTCCTGTGGATTGCAGAAAATCCCGCAGCAACTCATTCTCCATTTGCAAACGTTTATTCTCCCGTTTATATTCTGCTAATGTTTTGGCTGGCTTTCGTCCACGTTGTTTGCGTATTCCCTGTATTTCTTTCTTCCGTTCTCGCTTCAGCAGGTCATGCACAGGCTGCTCTCCTTTTAGCCCTAAGGATTCTGCAACTTCTCTCTGACTCATTCCCTGCTCAAGCATTTGCTTGATCTGCGGCAGCAACTCCTGCACTTTCTGATATCTTCTGGACATACAATAACCCCCTGACGTAGTACTTTCATTGTCCTACTTCAGGGGGCTTTTGTCTATTGTCTGTTTTTACTGGTTCGCTTCAGGTTGGAACGGGGATTTTTTCGGGCTGTTTTCAATTTCCGTTTCAAGCGGGCGAGGATTTATTCCTTTTTCGCTTGAATCCTGCCACGCCGTCTCCGGCGGGACAGGGGAGAGGGGTTTCTCCGATCAAGCCCACGTTTACAAGGCGTATAAATACAGATTGTATAGGAGCAACATTTCTCCATCCGCTCCCATTTGGAATATCATTCAGGCGGCGGGGTCTGTCTTTTTGTCAAAAAAGCGGCCCAAAACCTTCCTCTTGACCCGATGGAAGAGTTTGCCCCAGGGGCCGGTAAGAAGGGCGAAGGTCAGCAGAATCCCCCAGGCCAGCCCCAGCACAAAGCCTGCCGCCGCGGCAGCCAGGCCGCTGTCCGCAAAGCCCAGGCTTTCCAGCACCATGTACACCCCCAGAGCCGCCACGCCCAGCCAGGCGCTCCAGTGGATATTGCGGGTAATCCGCCGGTTGATCTCCTCCGAATAGCCCGCCGCCTTCAGCAGGGTGTCGCGGGCTTCGCTGTCCGGGTCCTGGGCCGGGGTCTGGGGCCGTCGCTCTCCGTCCAGAAGCTCCCGTAGTCCCACCCCGTAAAAATCCGCCAGAGCCAGCAGGATACTCAAATCGGGCAGGTTGGACCCGGTTTCCCACCGGGACACCGTCCGGCTGGACACCTGCATCTGACCGGCCAGCTGTTCCTGGGTCAGGCCCTTCTCGGCCCGCAGGGCCTTGAGAAAGGCCCCGATCCTCTTTTGATCCATTGCGCCGCCTCCTTTTACCCCAGCATACCACAGCGCCCCGCCCAAAACCAGGACGCAGGCCGGGAACCGACCAATTTTCCACCGGACACGGTGTGTCGGGTGGAAAAAATCGTGTTTTTTACAGCCGCAGGCCCTTGATATCCTTGATGCGGGACAAAATGGTATTGCAGCTGCAGCTCACCACCCCCGGCAGCGGGTCGATAACCTCCCGAATCAGGGTTTCCATCTCCTCGCCCGAGGCCGCCACCGCGTGGACATGGAGTTTATCTTTGCCGGTGACCCGGTAAATCTGGGTAATGGTTTCGTTGTCTGCCAGACGCCGGGTCACCTCGGCCAGGGCGTCGGGCCGGGTCTCGATCTCAAAATAGCAGGACACCGCCCCGCTGATCTTCTGGGGATTGATGATGGTGGTGTATTCCTCAATGACTCCCCGCTGTTCCAGGGCCTGAATTCGGGCTTTCACCGCCACCCGCGAAATTCCCACCGCCTGCCCGATGTCGGAATAGGACATCCGGGCGTTTTCGATCAGCAGCCGGACAATGCGTTGGTCCAGCGCGTCCAATCCCTCCAGAAACATACGCAAAACGCCTCCCTCATGTGGTTTTTTCCACAGTATACCACCCCATCCCCAAAAAAGAAACCGCCCGTTGACACCGCCGCGCCCCGGCGCTATAATGGGTTGCGAAACGTAAGTTATAACTTTCGGTTTGGAGGTAACGCCATGAATCAGGACTTGACCCGGGGGCCGGTCATGCGGTCGATGCTGCTGTTTGCCATCCCCATGATTTTGGGCAATCTGCTGCAGCAGTGCTATAACGTGGCCGACACCCTGATTGTGGGCCGGTTCGCCGGGACCGACGCCCTGGCCGCCGTGGGCTCCTCCTATTCCTTGATGACCTTTCTGACCTCCATCCTGCTGGGCCTGTGCATGGGCAGCGGGGCCCTGTTCTCCATGCGGTTCGGACGCCGGGACGAGGCGGGCCTGCGGGAGAGCATCGTCTCCTCCTTTGTCCTCATTGCCGGGGTGGCGGTGGTCCTCAATCTGGTGTCCTTCGCCTGTCTGGACTGGATTCAGGTCTTTCTCCAGGTGCCGGACCAGGTGTGGGGGCTGATGCGGGCCTATCTGGTGGTGATTTTTGCCGGAATTCCCGCCATCTTTTTGTACAACTATTTCGCGTCCTTCCTGCGGGCGGTGGGGAACAGCGTGGCGCCCCTGGCCTTTCTGGCGGTGTCCGCCTGCCTGAATATCGCCCTGGACCTGTGGTTTGTGCTGGGTCTGGGCCGGGGCGTGGCCGGCGCCGCCGAGGCCACCGTCATTGCTCAATACGTCTCAGGGGTGGGCATCACCCTCTATGCCCTGGCCCGGTGCCCCCAGTTCCGGGGCCTGCGGCCCTATCTGCGGGTGAGGGGCAGCTGCCTGCGGGAGGTGGCCAGCTATTCCTTCCTGACCTGCATCCAGCAGTCGGTGATGAATCTGGGCATTCTGATGGTGCAGGGCCTGGTGAACAGTTTCGGCCCCACCATCATGGCCGCTTTTGCCGCCGCCGTCAAGATTGATTCCTTCGCCTATCTGCCGGTGCAGGACTTCGGCAACGCTTTTTCCACCTTCATCGCCCAGAACTACGGCGCCAAAAAGGCCGACCGCATCCGCGCCGGGCTGAAAGGGGCGGTGGTGACCTCCATGGGCTTTGGCGTGGTGCTGTCGGCCCTGGTGTGGGTCTTTGCCGAGCCCCTGATGGGCCTGTTTGTGGAGGCGGGAGAGGTGGCCGTCATCCAGGCCGGCGTCCTCTATCTCCACATCGAAGGGGCGTTTTACTGCGGGATTGGCTGTCTGTTCCTCCTTTACGGCCTGTATCGCGCCCTGGGCCGCCCCGGGATGAGCGTGGTTCTTACCGTCATCTCTCTGGGCACCCGGGTGGCCCTGGCCTACCTCCTGTCGGCCATCCCCGCCATCGGGGTCAGCGGCATCTGGAGCGCCGTGCCCATCGGCTGGTTTTTGGCCGACGCCGCCGGCGTGGGCTACTATCTGCTCCGCAAAAACCGCCTGCTGGCCTGGCCGGAGGAGGGGGCGTCCCCCCGTTCCTGACCCCCGATTTCCCGTCGAAGTCCCCAAAAATACGGTCCTGCGCGGGGCGGCGGACGGGCAAGACACCGAAATTCACTGCCGTGAATCAATTTTTGCTTGACCTCGCGGTCGGGCTGTGCTACCATAAGCGCAACAAACCAGATGGCAAAGGCGCCGGGCGGAACATTCCGCCCGGCGCCTTTGTCGTTTGAGGGGTTAGAAAGGGGTTTTGATTCATGTACAATTCTGCGGACGTCACCTGGACGCTGGTTGCAGCGTTCATGGTCTTTTTCATGCAGGCCGGCTTCGCCTTGTGCGAGGCAGGACTCACCCGGGCCAAAAATACCGGCAATATTCTCATGAAGAATATGATGGATTTTTGTATCGGGACACCATGCTTCTGGATCGTGGGCTTCGGCCTGATGTTCGGCGGCACCGGCGCGCTGATCGGCGGGTTTGACCCCTTCATCCGGGGCAGCTACGACTTCGGCGGCCTGCCTCTGTGGGTGTATGTGGTGTTCCAGACGGTGTTCTGTGCCACCGCCGCCACCATCGTGTCCGGCTCCATGGCCGAGCGCACCAAGTTCAGCGCCTACTGCGTTTACTCGGCGGCCATCAGCCTGATTGTCTATCCCATCTCGGGCCACTGGATCTGGGGCGGCGGCTGGCTGGCACAGCTGGGCTTCCATGATTTTGCGGGCTCCACCGCAGTCCACTTTGTGGGCGGCATCACCGCCTGCCTGGGCGCCTGGATGCTGGGTCCCCGGATCGGCAAATACGGCAAGGACGGCAAGGCCCGGGCCATTCCCGGCCACAACCTCACCGCCATGGCTCTGGGCGTGTTCATCCTGTGGTTCTGCTGGTTCGGCTTCAACGGCGGTTCCACCGTCAGCATGACCGGCGACGACACCATGATTTCCGCCGGCCTCATCTGCTTCAACACCAACCTGGCCGCCGCTCTGGCCACCGTGGCCGCCCTCATCACCACCTGGGTCCGCTACGGCAAGCCGGATGTCTCCCTGACCTTCAACGGCGCCCTGGCCGGCCTGGTGGCCATCACCGCCGGCTGTGACATGGTGGACCCCTACGGCGCCGCCATCATCGGCATTGTGGCCGGCATCCTCTGCGTGTTCTCGGTGGAGTTCTTCGACAACGTGGCCAAGATCGATGACCCTGTGGGCGCTGTCTCGGTCCACTTCGCAAACGGTGCCTGGGGCACCCTGGCCACCGGCCTGTTCTCCACCAGCCAGGGCGTATTCTACGGCCATGGCTTCCGCTTCTTCGGCATCCAGGTGCTGGGCCTGGTGAGCGTGGCCGCCTGGGTTCTGGTGTCCATGTTCATCATCTTCACCCTCATCAAGAAAACCATCGGCCTGCGGGTCAGCGAAAAGGAAGAAATCGACGGTCTGGACATCCATGAGCACGGCCTCACCAGCGCTTACGCCGGCTTCGCCATCAGCGACGCCACCCACGCCGACCTGGACGTGAACGAAAACACCGATCTGGGCGAGGATGACATCGCCAAGGCCAGCCCCGCTCAGGTGGCGGCGGCCGTCAAGGTCCAGCGGGAAGCTCCGCTGCCCGCCAGCCTGGACACCGGCATGCACAAGGTGACCATGATTGTCCAGCTGGCCAAGTTTGACGCCCTGAAGCAGGCCCTGAACAAGGTGGGCGTCACCGGCATGACGGTGACCCAGGTCATGGGCTGCGGCCTCCAGAAGGGAAGCGGCACCAAGTACCGCGGCGCCGAGGTGGACGCCACCCTGCTGCCCAAGGTCAAGGTGGAAGTGGTGGTCAGCAAGATCCCGGTGGACACCATCATCGACGCTGCCACCAAAGCCCTGTACACCGGCCACATCGGCGACGGCAAGATCTTTGTCTACAACGTGGCCAAGGTGGTCAAGGTCCGCACCGGCGAGCAGGATTATGCCGCCCTGCAGGACGTAGAGTAACGTTTCTCTGTTCCTTTCCCGCAAGGGAAACCATCCATTTCCTCTGAAAAGGGCCCTCGTTCCGCGCTGTGGACGGGGGCTCTTTTCTGCAAACCAAAAAGGCAGACCCCGGTGGGGGTCTGCCTCAAACTGTCAAAAAAGTCCCGGCCGGACGACATGTGCGTACGGCTGGGACACCTACAGGGAAATTTGCCGCAGAGAGTGTGCGAGGCCGCAAGGCCGAGTGCGCGGTTCTGCGGCAAATTTTGTCCCCAGGGGGATATTAGGGACTGCGGAGCTGAGCCGCTGCCTGCGGTAGAAACAGGCGAAGCGGAGCAGAGGCCGCGGTCTGTCTTTTGCAAGGGCGCCGTGACGCCCGCCGCAAAAGCAGGGAACCGCAACTAAGGAATTTCTGTCACGCGTATGCGTGCAGAAATGGGTTCCCCCTAAAGCGTGTCGTTTTTCGACACGCCCAGGCAGGCCCCGGTGGGGGTCTGCCTTGCTTTTGGGGTGGGATCAGCGGTGGGTCTTGTACAGCAGGCTGTGCTTGTAGGCGATGGCCTTCTGGACGCGGGCTGCCTCATCGGGGCCCACCAGCTGGCGCACCAGCTCCAGGCCGAAGGGGATGGCGCCGCCCAGGCCGTAGCTGGTGGTGATGTTGCCATCCACCACCACTTCCTGGTCCAGCACCACAGCGCCGGTCAGCTTATCCTGGAAGGTGAAATGCGAGGTAGCCTTCTTGCCCTCCAGCAGGCCCAGATCGGCCAGGATGCTGGGAGCGGCGCAGATGGCGGCCACCTTCTTGCCGGCCTCGGCAAAGGCCTTGACGGTGCTGGTCACGGTGGAATTGGCGGCCAGGTTGGGGGTGCCGGGGATGCCGCCGGGCAGCACCACCAGGTCCACATCGCTGTAGTCCACATCCTCGGCCAGAGCGTCGGCGGTGATGGTGACCTTGTGGCTGCCGGTGACCGTCAGGCTGCCCGAGGCAGAAGCCACCACAACCTCGATCTTGCCGCGCCGCAGCAGATCCACAACCAGAAGGGCCTCGCACTCCTCAGTGCCTTCAGCGAAAAATACAACTGCTTTGCTCATAGGTGTTACCTCCATTTTTGATGTTATGTCGGGTCATCCGGGCTGTCGGGGCCGGCCTGTTCCACAAACTGGAGCAGGACGCTGTCCTCCGAAGACAAAACCCGGTTCACCCGGCTGATGATGGCGCTGGACGCGCCGGTCTTTTCCTTGATGTCGGCATAAATCCGTTTGTCCGCCAGCATTTCGGCGATGTCGTAGCGCTGCTCCATGGCGCTCAGCTCGGAGTAGCTGCACACATCCTGAAAGAAGCGGTAGCACTGTTCCGGCGTTTCCAGCCGGAGGATGGCCTGGTACAGACCGGATTTACCGGTCGGATGATCTTTACCCATGATAGAATCCTCACTGATTGCAAGATACGCTTTAATGGTTTAATGCAAGTGTATACCATACTGAACAAAATTGCAATCATTATTTGCGCAGAATGTGCTGAAATCAGAGAAATTTTTCCACCGGGGTCAGGTCCATCAGGATGCCGTCCACATCGTTCTGGACGGGGGCGCCTGGGCGGTAGCCCCGCTCCTTGAAGAAAGCCAGCACCGGCAGAGCTTTGGTGTGGACCTCGGCGTAGACCCGGCCCTTGCCGTCGCTGCGGGCCAGACGCTCACAGGAGCTGAGGATATCCCTGCCCAGGGCTTTGCCCCGCCATGCGGGCTGCAGATAGACGTGGAGCAGGTGAAGGGCGGTGTTGTCCATCTTCCAGGCAAAGTAGCCGATGGGCTTGCCGCCCATCTGGACGATGAAGTAGTTGACCTCCCGGTCGATGTCCTCCTCAATGGCGTCGGCGCTCTGCAGTTTTTCGATCAGGGCGGCCAGCTGCTTGGGGGGATAATACTTCTTGTAGCACTCCTGCCACAGCTCTGCGGCGAGGTCTGCGGTCAAATGGATGTATTTGGCCTTGGCGACCAGCTTGTAATCAGGCTTCATAGCGTTCCTTTCAGCGTGGGGATTGGTTTCATCGGATGTCGAGGCCCAGCAGGCGGGCCAGCTCAGCGGCCTGGATGGGGTCCACGATGGCGCCCCGCAGCTCCCGCAGGGAGTCGCCGGCGGTGAGGCCTTCCAGGCGGCAGGACCGCAGGTCCAGCCCCTTGAGGGAGGTGCCCGCCACATTGGCCCCCGACAGGTCCGCCTCGTCCAGCTCCACCTGTTTCCAGCGGAGGCCGGACAGATTGGCGCCCGCCAGGCTGGACCGGACCACATGGACCGATTCCAGGGCGGCGCCGTCCAGGCGGAGGGCGTCCAGGCGGCAGTCCACCACCTCCCAGCCCCGGGCCCGGCTTCCGGCCAGGCTGCAGCCCAGGGCCTTGGACCCCTGCCACCGGCACCGGGTCAGGCTGCTGTCGTAGGCCTGGGCCCCCGACAAGTCGCAGCGGACCAGGATGCAGTCGGTGAGGGAGAGGCGGCGCAGGCCTGCGCCGGTAAAGCGGCAGTCCTCCAGCAGGCAGCGGGACAGGTCCAGCCCGTCCAGCTCCTCGCCGGTGAGGTCGGCGCCTCGAATCCGCAGGGCGGCGCCTTCTTCCTGGCCCTGGGCCAGCTCATAGAGGCAGGCGGCCCCCTCGGGGCCTTCCAGACAGGTCAGGCCCGCCCCGTCGGCGGGAAGATTCGGCAGACGGTCCCGGCGCATCATACCCGGACGATATAGTCGGCTTTGCGGGGGGCGGCGGGCTTGGGATCGGCGGCAGGGTAGCCCAGAATGCAGAAGCCCACGCCCTGCCATTCGCCCTGGATGCCCCACCGGGCCAGCAGGGCCTTGCCCTCGGCCGAGTCAAACATTTCCCGGGCGCGGTTGATCCAGCAGCTGCCCAGCCCCAGGCTGGCGGCGGCATTCATCAGGTTGCCCATCACCAGGCTGCCGTCCTGCTGGGCGGTGGGCCGGGCGGCATCGGCCAGAACCAGCAGATAGGTGGGGGCTCCATACATGGGGTCGGACCCTTCGCGGCCCATGACGGCGGCATTCATCCGGGACAGCAGGGCCCGGGTTTCGGGGTCCTGAATCACCACGATTTTGGGGCTCTGCAGGCCCATGGCGGTGGGAGCGTAGGTGCCGGCTTCCAGCACGGCGTTCAGTTCCTCCTCCGAGACCTGGTCCGGCTTATAGGCACGGCAGCTGCGCCGGGTCTTGAGTGTCTCAAGGGTTTCATTGGTCATAAAAAGCAGTCCCTCCTTTTTATAAAGAATTGGGCGGATGCACCACAGCATCCCGATAGGTTTAGTATACCGCAGAAATGGGTAGAAAGCAATCCGGCCCCGCGCCCCCAAAAATCAAAAAGGAGCCCGGCTGCTTTTGGGCGCAGCGGCTCCTTCACAAATGGCACAAAGACACAAAGCGGTCTTATTCGGTTTTCCGGGTGCGGCGGCAGGCGGTGTCCTGAAAGCGGAAGTACTCCGGGTGATAGTGGGAGACCGTATACTCAAAGAGGATGCCGTCGGCGTTGAAGGCCTGGTTGGTGACCACGGCCAGACAGTCAAAGCTCCCCATGTCCAGATACAGCCGGTCGGCGGGGGTGGCCCGCTCCACCGTGATGGTCCGCTTGCTGGTCATGATCTGGATGCCCAGCTCCTTTTCCAGATAGGCGTAGATGGACTGTTCGGCGGCCTCGGGGGTGAGGGTGTTCACCACCGACCGCAGGAAGTAGCTCACGTCCAGGATCAGGGCCCGGCCCTCCACGATCCGCACCCGTTCCACATGGTAGACGTCCATCCGGGCAGGGAAGCCGCTGGCGGCCGCCAGGGCGTTGTCGGTCTGGGTCATGGAAAAATGGACCACCCGGGTTTCATAGTGGGTGCGGCAGCGGACCGCCGTGTCGTGAAAACTCTCCATCCGCCCCAGGGTGAAGGGAGCCTTGGCGGCGGGGCGGTAGAGCACACGCACCCCCTTGCCCTGGATGGGCTGGACATAGCCGGCCTCGATCAGGCCAGCCAGAGCCCGCCGCACCGTGTTGCGGGAGCACCCGTACACCGACACGAGGGTATTTTCGGACGGGACAAGGGACTGGTAGGGGTACTCGCCATCTTCAATCTTGGTTTTTAAGTCGCGGTAGATATCACCAAATTTGGAACGGGGCATAAAGGTCTTCCTCTCTGCTGCCTGCCTGGGCGCCGGCGAACAGACTGTTGGTCCGCCGGAAATTTCAAAAAGCGGATGAGGCGTCAAACCCGCTAGTTTACTGTTACAAGTTTACAGCAAAAACTTGCAAAAATCAACCCGCAATTTTGTGCGCCATGCCAAAAAGTGAGAAAAAATCTTATTTTCTCTTGACTTGTGTGCACATGTGTGCTATATATAACTTTATATCCTTGTATAAACAAGACTTTCGCGCCCGGCCTTTTGACGGCAAGGCGCGTGTTTTTTTAGGGTCCTTTTTTCGGTGACGCAGTTACGGAAAGAACCGCCCCGTCTGGGCTATACTAAGCTCAGAAAAAACGAACCGCGCACAGCGCAAACTGAAATGTGGGAGGTAGAAAAAGATGTCTGTTGTGACCATTACCAAAGAGAACTTTAACAGCGAGGTGCTGCAGAGCGACAAGCCCGTCCTGCTGGACTTCTGGGCCACCTGGTGCGGCCCCTGCCGGATGCTGTCCCCCATTGTGGACCAGGTGGCAGATGAGCGCCCCGACGTCAAGGTCGGCAAGGTGAATGTGGACGAGCAGCCCGACCTGGCCGCTCAGTTCGGCGTCATGAGCATCCCCACTCTGCTGGTGTTCAAGAACGGCAAACTGGTGAACCAGTCTGTGGGTTCCCGTCCCAAGGCCGGCGTCCTGGCCCTGCTGGATGTGTAAGAGATAGGACCTGAAACAACAAATCAAAGCGGCGCGCCCATTCCTCCGGGCGCGCCGCTTTTGCTGTGCCATTTTGGGATTTGACCTTTGGGAGCCCTGCCGCGGGACACCCTTTCGGGCGGCCGGGCCGGGGCCGCCAGCGCAAAAAGAGTCGGCGCAGAAATCTGCGCCGGCTCTTGGTTTTGCTTTTTGTCCGGTGAGGGATCAGCGGCCCAGCATTTCGTGGGCAGTCTTTTCGATGGTGGCTGCATCCAGGCCGAAGGCGTGGATCAGGTCCCATGCGGGGCCGGAGCAGGCGAAGCGGTCCTGCACGCCGATGCGGCGGACAGGAACAGGGTACTTCTCGCTGAGCAGCGAGCAGACAGCCTCGCCCAGGCCGCCGATGACGCTGTGCTCCTCGCAGGTGATGACCCGGCCGCAGTCGCGGGCGGCCTCCAGGATCAGCTCCTCGTCCAGGGGCTTGATGGTGTGGATGTTCAGCACCCGGGCGCTGATGCCCTGCTCGGCCAGATGTTCGGCAGCGATGCGGGCCTCATTGACCTCCAGGCCGGTGGCGATGATGGCGATGTCGTTGCCGTCGGTGATCTTCTCGCCCTTGCCGATGGTGAAGGTGTAGTTGTCGGGGTCATGGAACACGGGGACAGCCAGACGGCCAAACCGCAGGTAGACCGGGCCCTTCATCTCGTAGGCGGCGCGGACGGCAGCCCGGGCCTCAATGTCGTCGGAGGGGCAGATCACGGTCATGCCGGGGAGGGAACGCATCAGGGCGAAGTCCTCGCAGCACTGGTGGGATGCGCCGTCCTCGCCCACCGAGATGCCGCCGTGGGAAGCGCCAATCTTGACGTTCAGGCAGGGGTAGGCGATGGAGTTGAGAATCTGCTCAAAGGCGCGGGCGGCGGCAAACATGGCAAAGCTGGACACAAAGGGGGTCATGCCCATGGTGGACAGGCCAGCTGCCACGCCGATCATGTTGGCCTCGGCGATGCCGCAGTCAAAGAACCGGTCGGGAGCCACCGACTGGAACATGGAGGTGCGGGTGGCGGCCGAGAGGTCGGCGTCCAGCACCACCAGGTCGGGGTGCTCGGCGGCCAGCTCCCGGAGGGTGGCGCCATAGCTGTCGCGGGTGGCGATCTTCTTTACTTCTGCCATATTAGCCCTCCTCCTTTTCCAGCTGGGCCAGAGCGGCCTTCAGCTCGTCCATCGCGGTGGCATAGTCGGCGTCGCCAGGGGCTTTGCCGTGCCAGTCGGCGTCGTTCTCCATATACGAGACGCCTTTGCCCTTGGTGGTGTTGAGGATAATGAAGGTGGGGCGGCCCTTTTCGGCGTGGAACGCCTCCACGGCGGCCTCGATCTGGTCATAGTCATGGCCGTCGATGGACAGCACGTTGAAGCCAAAGGCCTCCAGCTTTTTGTCCTGGGGAGCGCTGTTCATAACCTTCTCGATGGCGCCGTCAATCTGCAGGTGGTTCAGGTCCAGGAACACGCAGAGGTTATCCAGCTTGTAGTGAGAGGCGAACATGAAAGCCTCCCAGCACTCGCCCTCCTCGATCTCGCCGTCGCCGACGATGGCGTAGACGCGCACGTCGTCCAGGCCCTTGACCTTGGCGCCCAGAGCCATGCCGCAGGCAGAGGAAATGCCCTGGCCCAGGCTGCCGGTGGACATATCCACGCCAGGGACCGTGTTCATATTGGGATGGCCCTGCAGGCGGCTGCCCATATGGCGCAGGGTCAAAAGCTCCTCGGTGGGGAAGAAACCGCGCTCGGCCAGAGCAGAATAAAGGGCCGGCGCTGCGTGGCCCTTGGAGAGGACCAGGCGGTCCCGCTCAGGCCAGGCAGGGTTGGCGGGGTCCACCCGAATTTCCCGGAAGTACAAAAAGGACAGCACCTCTGCGATGGACAGGCTGCCGCCGGGATGGCCGCATTTGGCACTGTGGGTGCTCTCGATCACGCCGATCCGAATATGGCAGGCGTGTTTTTGCAGGGCAAGTTTTTCTGCGTTTGTCATAGATCGTCCTTCCATTTGCACTGGTTCGTCTCCTGGATGGGTAGATACATCATGAGCACTGATGCCGGAATGCCGGAGACACGCTGTATTCCAATTTAATATTATCTATTCTGCCCGGAAAGGTCAAGATGATTTTGTCAAAATGTACAGCAGAGGGGAATTTTGTGCCGCAGTCGCGCCTTTTTTGTGGAAATTGCCCTCCTTCCGCTTTTTCGAGAAAAAGCTTGGCAAAAAGCTTTACTGGGTACCATACACTCTGGCCGCTCTTTACAGGGTGACAGAGGGTTGCAGACTATGCCGCGCTCACGTTACGTTTGGCAACGTAGGCGAGGCGCTGCCTGCGGCAGAAACAGCCGAGCCGGAGTTGGGGCCGCCGTCCAAATTTTCAAGCGGACCGCGTCCGGCGCAGAAAATTTGGGCAACGGCAACCCGGACCTGCGCCCGGGTACGATGCAAACTTGAGTGTAGCCTGGGATTTTGGAACACTGAAAAAAACATAGAATCAATGCGTACGCTCCTGTCCGGCCAAGTGAGACTGTAGCAGACTTTGCATCGTACCGGGGCACAGCCCCGAACGCAGCAAATGAGCAGGAGCGTAACGGCCCCGCGGAACCTTCGGAGACCCGGAGAGTGCATGGTACCCAATGAACGCCTTTTCTGAAAAAGAGAAACCAGGTTGCAAAAAGACTTTGCATCGTACCGGGGCACAGCCCCGAACGCAGCAAATGAGCAGAAGCGTAACGGCCCCGCGGAACCTTCGGAGACCCGGAGAGTGCATGGTACCCAGTGAAGTTCTTTTTGCATCCTTTTTCTTTCAAGAAAAAGGATGTGTACTTTCATGTTTAAGTATGTTATCATGAAAGAAATAGAATACCATGACAGAAGGTGTTTGGATGAAAAAGAACCTTTCTTTCCGCCAGCTGGCGGCGGTGGGCAGTATGCTGTTCGGGTTGTTCTTTGGCGCGGGCAACCTGATTTTTCCCGCGTCCATGGGCCAGCTGGCCGGTGGCAGCGTCCTGACCGCATCGGCCGGCCTGCTGATCACCGGCGTGGGCCTGCCTCTGCTGGGCGTCGCCGCTCTGGGCATCAGCCGGTGCGACGGCCTGGCCTCCCTTTCCAGCCGTGTGGGCAAGCCCTACGGCCTGTTTTTCACCTGCCTGCTGTATCTGACCATCGGGCCTTTCTTCGCCATTCCCCGGTGCGCCACCGTCCCCTTTGAGGTGGGCGTGGTGCCCGCTCTGGGCGGGCAGGGCTCCCAGGGTGCTCTGGTGGTGTTCTCGCTGGTGTTTTTCGCCGCGGTGCTGTGGTTTTCTCTCCGGCCAGGCAAGATCCTCACCTGGGTGGGCAAAGTTTTGAACCCCCTGTTTCTGATCTGCCTGGCCATTCTGCTGGTGACCGCTCTGGTCCAGCCCATGGGCCCCATCGCCGACCTGCCGCCCGAGGGCAGCTATGCCCAGTCCGCCTTTGTCAGCGGCTTCCTGGAGGGCTACAACACCATGGACGCCCTGGCCGGGCTGGCCTTCGGCATTGTGGTGGTCAACGTCATCCGGGACCTGGGCGTCACCGAGCCGGGAGCCATCGCCGCCAACACCGTCCTGGCGGGCTGCCTGGGCTGCGGCCTGATGGGGGTTATTTATCTGGCGGTGGCGGTGGCTGGCGCCCAGACCCGGGCCCTCTATCCCACCGCCTCCAACGGCGGCGAGGTGCTCCTCACCATGGCACAGCACTATTTCGGCTCCTTTGGGGCGGTGCTGCTGGCGGTCACCGTTACCTTTGCCTGCCTGAAAACCGCCGTGGGCCTCATCACCAGCTGTTCCGAGACCTTCTGCGCCCTGTTCCCCAAGGGCCCGTCCTATCGGGTCTGGGCGGTGAGCTTCTCGCTGTTCTCTCTGGGAGCCGCCAACTTCGGCCTGGAAACCATTCTGGCCTGGGCCACGCCGGTGCTGATGTTCCTGTATCCGTTGGCCATCACTTTGATTCTGCTGTCCCTGGCCGGGGGCCTGTTCGGCAACGACCAGCGGGTTTACGCCTGCGTCACCGCCTTTACTTTGCCGGCGGCGGTGGTGGACTTTCTCCACGCCCTGCCCGCCGGGGCCCAGACCGCTCTGGGCCTGAAACCTTTCCTGGAGGCCGTGGGACAGTATCTGCCCCTGTTCACTCTGGGTCTGGGCTGGGTTTGTCCCGCCGCCGCGGGTCTGGCCGTCGGCCTGGCCCTCCACTTCCTGCGCCCGGCCCGCGCCTGATCTGAAAACGTCAAAAAAGCCCCGCATCCTCTCAGCAAGATGCGGGGCTTTTTTCAATGGGGCAGGGGCGCACAAGGGGAAAAGGGCGCCCTCAGACTGCGCCCAGGATGGTTGCACTGTAGGGAAGCAGGACGGTGCTGCCGGTACGGATGATTTCGCCGCCCCGCCACAGACTGGAGGAAACGCCGTCGCACAGCAGCCGCCACCGGCCCTCGGGCAGGGAAACGGTGGCCTCGCTGCCGGTGGGGTTATAGAACACGGCGATTTCAGGCCAGGCGGCGGCGTCGCCGTCGGCGGCCTCCAGATGCCAGCCCTCCAGGGGCGGTTCCAGGGAGAAGAATTCGACGGCATGGGCGCTCTCCAGTTTGCCGTCCCCCAGCCGGGGGAACCGGGCCCGCAGGGCGATGAGCCCCCGGTAATAGTCCACCAGACTATGGAAGCTGGCCGCCCGGCTCCAGTCCAGCTGGTTGATGGAGGCAGGGGAGCGGTAGCTGTTCTTGATGCCCTTTTTGGTGCGGGCGAATTCCTCGCCGGCCTGCATAAAGGGCGTGCCCATGCAGGTCAGATAAATCCCCGCCGCCAGCCGGTTCTGGGCCACAATCACGTCGGGGCTGGCGTTGTAGTCGGGCTTTTTGAACCGAACCGCCATCAGCTTATCCCAGAGGGTCAGGTTATCATGGGCCGACACATAGCTGATGATCTGACTGGGAGCCCGGGGATTCACCCGGTCGTGGAGGCACCAGGCCCCCACCGCCGCGCCGATATCCCAGAAAGCCCCCTGTTTTCCCTCCACATAGCCGGGGTCCCGGGCATCGAAGCAGTTGCCCTTGATGGCGTCCCGGGTGTCGTCGCTGAACACGCCGATGCGGGTGCTGAGCATCTGCAGGTTGGCCTTGTTGGCCTCGTACCGGCGCAGCATGCTCTGGCCGCCCTGCCAGGGCTCGCCGTACATCAGAATCTCCTTGCCCCGAGGCAGTCTGTCCAGGGCGGCCCGGATTTCGTTCATGGTCTCCACGTCAAACAGGCCCATCAGGTCAAACCGGAAGCCGTCGATGTGGTATTCTCTGGCCCAGTAGAGGATGGAGTCAATCATATAGCGGCGGGCCATGGGCCGCTCGCAGCAGAACTCACACCCGCAGCCGCTGCCGTTGGAGAAGGTGCCGTCGGGATTCTGGCGGAAAAAGTAGTAGGGCACCGTGTTGTTCAGGACGTTTTCGTGGCGGTACATGTGATTGTACACCACGTCCATCACCACGCCGAATCCCGCCTTGTGGAGGGCCGCCACCATCTGTTTGAACTCATGAATCCGCACCTCCCCGTGATAGGGGTCGGTGGAGTAGCTGCCCTCGGGGATATTATAGTTGGTGGGGTCATAGCCCCAGTTGTACTGAAGCCGGAGGGGCCGGGCCTCGTCCACGCTGCCGAAATCAAACACCGGCATCAGCTGGATGTAGGTCACCCCCAGGCGGCGCAGGTAATTCAGCCCGGTGGGAAAGACGTTGTCCCCCGCCAGGGTGGTGCCCTCCTGGGTGAAGGCCAGATATTTGCCCCGCCAGGGCCGGGCAAACCCGCCGTTGGGGTCCCAGGAAAAATCCCGGACGCTGACCTCCCAGATCACCCGCCGGGAGGGCGGGATCACCGGCCGGCGGTCAAACTGCCAGCCGGAAGGATCGGTGCGGCGCAGATCCACAATCATGCTGCGCAGGCCGTTGACCCCCGCCGCCCGGGCATAGGGGTCCCCGGTTTCCCGGATCTGGCCGTTGACCCGCACCGAGAACGTATAGTACATCCCGTGCTGGTCTCCGGGCAGGTAGATGGTCCAGCAGCCGTGTTCCCGCCGCTCCATGGCGAGGGAACCGATGCAGAAACCCTTGTCCCCCTGACGGTAGAGGTTGACCATGACCTGTTCCGCTGTGGGGGCCCACAGGCGCAGCCGGGTCCCCTCGCGGGAATAGTCCGGCCCCAGGGGCCCGTCGTAAAGGGAATCCTTCTCAAACCTCTCGCTGTCGTAGTAGGATCTCAGGCTTTTCGGGGTCTTTACGCTCACACCTCGTCACATCCTTCTGTCAACTGCGCTGAGGGACAGACCGGCCCGCAGGCCGGCCTGTTCCCTCTGCATTCTATGATATCTTTATTTTAAAGGACACCGGGCCGCATTGCAAGAGCTATTCCTATATAATCCGCATTTTGTTGCAAGGATTTGGACATTCTGCCCAAAAGGGCCGGATTTGCCCGCGGCTGCCGCTTGCAAAAAACCACGGCACCCGCTATACTTGAATCAACAGAGAAAGAACAACCGGAGGGTGCTATGGGCTACAACGACGACTGGGAAAGTTTGATGAACAGTGTATTCGGCTCACAGGGTCGGGTGCGCAGCGGCGGCACGGCCGAAAAAGCCGCCAAAGAGGACGCAAAGCCGTCGGGAAAGCCGGCAGGGAAGGCCGCGGGACCCCGTCCGGCCCGGGCCAGCGGGATGCCTGACCTGAACAAAGCCCTGCAGGAACAGCAGAAAACCCTCGACGCCCTCCTGAAAAAGCAGAATGCCGCCCTGCGGGCCCAGGACCAGAGCAGCACCCGCCAGGCCCTGGAGGAAAGCCGCCAGCTTCTGCGGGACATGGAGGCGGACGGGCTGCTGGCCCGGGGCACCTCCGACACCCCGGTCGAGCACATGGGAAGCTTTGAGGGTCTGGCCGCCGAGGTGAAAAAGACGGTTCTGGGCCAGGACGCCTATGTGGACGCCCTGGTGCGGGCCATGCGGCGGCCCTTTGTGCTGGGGACTTCGGGCCCCCGGGCACGGAATGTGATTTTGCTGTGGGGCCCCAGCGGGACGGGACGCCACTTTGCCCTGGCCGAGACCGCCCGCCTGATGGCGGCCCGGGGCCTGCTCCAGAGCGACCAGGCCGCCCGGATGGATCTGGCCCTTTACGCCGACCCCGGCGCCGAGCGGCTCTTTTTACAGGACCTGTACGCCGCCCTGTACGCCCCGGGGGAGATGGTTCTCTTTGACCACTACGAGCGGTGCTGCCCGGCCTTCCTCAAGACCCTGGCCAGCCTGGCG
Organism: Faecalibacterium sp. An192; assembly: GCF_002160175.1. Classification (NCBI taxonomy): domain Bacteria; kingdom Bacillati; phylum Bacillota; class Clostridia; order Eubacteriales; family Oscillospiraceae; genus Faecalibacterium; species Faecalibacterium sp. An192. The sequence continues at coordinate 13,789 of NZ_NFKB01000010.1, read as the reverse complement.
GTGAAGGGTTCCGCGCCTTTGACCTCCCGCTATCTGGTGAACCGGGAGGGGATTCTGGTGGATGCCGGCAGCGCCCTGGCGCCCGGCGCCGTCAGCCGCATCACCCCCCAGGGAAAATATCTGATCTTCTTCTCCCACAAGGGCCGGGACGCCATGGCGGACCTGCTGGGGGCCGGGTTTGTGTCGGCCATCGGGGATGTGTGCCAGACCCAGCCCTTTACCGCCGACCATCTCCAGGCCCTGGCGGCCCAGCAGATCAACGAGCTGGCCCGCCGCTGCCTCCGCCAGCTGAAATTGACCCTGACCGCCGGGGCCGACGTCCGGGATTATGTGGCGGATTTCACCACCGAACGGGAAGGGGCCGCCGGTCTGGCCGCCTGCTGCGACCAGATGTTCCGGGCCCTCAGCGAGTATTGCCTGCGGAATGACAGTTTCCGCCAGGGAAGCGTGGCTCTGGACGTTCAGGACGGGGTGCTGCGGTTCTCCATCGACAAGAGCGAGCCGGCCCCTCTGCTGGACCTGCTGCCTCCGGCCTGGAACGGGGACATCGACGAGGTGCGCCGGGAGCTGGACGCCCTGGTGGGCCTGAAAGAAGTGAAGGAATACGTCTTTGGCCTGGCGGACAACGTGCAGGTTCAGAAGCGGCGGGCCGACGCGGGAATGAAGACCGCCAGCCTGTCCATGCACATGATCTTCACCGGCAACCCCGGCACCGGCAAGACCACCATTGCCCGGCTGGTGGCCCGGTATCTGAAAGCCATCGGCGCTTTGCGGGGCGGCCAGCTGGTGGAGGTGAGCCGGGGCGACCTGGTGGGCCGGTACACTGGCCACACCGCCCCCCTGACCAACAGCGTCATCGAGAGCGCCCTGGGCGGCGTGCTGTTCATCGACGAGGCCTACAGCCTCTACCGCGGAGAACAGGACAGCTTTGGCCTGGAGGCCATCGACACCCTGGTGAAGGGAATGGAGGACCACCGGGACGATCTGGTGGTGATTCTGGCGGGCTACACCAAAGAAATGCAGCAGTTCCTGACCGCCAACAGCGGCCTGGCCAGCCGGTTCCCCAACCAGATTGAGTTCCCCGACTACACCGCCGACCAGCTGCTGGACATCACCGCCGCGCTGGCGTCGGCCCGGGGATACCGTCTGGACGAACAGTGCACCTTCCCGCTGCTGGGCTTTTACCAGCGGCGGCAGGCGGCCGACAGCCGCACCGCCGGCAACGGACGCCTGGCCCGGAATACCCTGGAACGGGCCATCTACAACCAGAGCCGCCGTCTGGTGGCCGAGCCGGACGCGCCCCTGGATCTGATTCTTCCCGGGGACCTGGATCTGGACGACGACTAACCCCCAACGCCAAAGCCCCTGCCCCGGCATGCGCCGGCCGGACAGGGGCTTTTTGTTTTTCGTATCCATAGAAAAGGCCCCGAGCCCACCGTCCCGAAAGGGACAGCTGACCCGGGGCCTTTTCCCGCACCAAAACAAAAGTTTTGTAGGCCCCACCACAGGGCCTGCTCCTATTCTAAGGGATTTTACTCTCTGCGTCAAGCCCCTTACTTTTCTAGAAGAAAAGGATGCAAAAGACTTTTCACTGTGTACCATACACTCTCCGGGTCTCCCAAGGTTCCGCGGGGCCGTTATGTTCCGGCTCGCACCCGGCGTTTGTGCCTGCGGCACGGTACGATGCAAACCACCTCAAACCTGGTTTTCAGGCCTCCGCAAAAGCTCTATAAAATCAAAAATCCCCGCCCCTGCGGGAAGCAGGAGCGGAGATCTTGTACTTATGGAGCTTTCCCATCTACTGGAAAACAGCACATCAAAATAAAAGACAGATTCGGCCTCGCAAAACTTTGGACTCACCGGGGCGCAGCCCGGGAGCCTCCCAAAGCGGCTGAAACCTCGCCGCCGGCAGGGCCTTGTGAGGCCCGCAGCAGTCAGCGGTACCATGTGAAAAGCTTTTGCCTGCTTTTTCTCAAAAAGAGAAAATCAGGTTCTGCTTGAGCCTTGCATCGTACCGGGGCGCAGCCCGGGAGCCTCCCAAAGCGGCTGAAACCTTGCCGCCGGCAGGGGTTTGTGAGGCCCACAGCAGTCAGCGGTACCAGGTGAAAAGCTTTTTGCCTGCTTTTTCTCAAAAAGAGAAAATCAGATTCTGCTTGAGCCTTGCATCGTACCGGGGCGCAGCCCGGGAACCTCCTAAAGCGGCTGAGACCTCGCCGCCGGCAGGGGTTTGTGAGGCCCACAGCAGTCAGCGGTACCATGTGAAAAGCTTTTTGCCAAGCTTTTTCTCGAAAAAGCGGAAAAAGCGGGGGTTACTTTTTTTCAAAAAAGTAACGGTCCAGGAAGGCGACGAAGGGGGCGGCGCGGCGGCCCAGCAGGCGGGGAAGGATGACCCGGCCCATGGCCCAGACGCCCTTGAAATTGTAGAGGATGACCACGGCGCACAGCAGGCCGGTCCACAGGCCGTACCAGGGCACCTCCGCCAGGGTGATGCCCGCCTCGATCACCAGAAAGACCACGTTCACCAGAACGTGCATGGGCTCCAGCCGCAGATCCATCATCTTGCGGCTGTCGATGGCCCGCAGCACAAAGACCAGCGCCATGGACAGGAAAGAGGCATAGGTGACGCCCACCGGGCCAAACCAGAGAATCCCCAGATAGTTCAGGATGCAGTTGGCCACGGCGCCCGCCAGCATGGTGTAGAGGCTGTGGGTGGAGCGCTTGTAGACCACGTAGATGCTGTTCATGAACTGGGTGAAGCAGGTGAACACCGCCGCCAGGGTCAGGTAGGGCACAAACTGCCAGGCATCAAAATAGCTGGACTTCATGACCAGCATCACCGGCCGGCACAGCCAGAGGATGCCCGCCGCACAGCAGAACATGACGCTGGAATAGCTGCGGAACACGGTGGTGAAGAAGCGGCCCCGGTCCTGTTCTTCGGTGACCGCCGACAGCTGCCAGGCGTCGTAGAAGATGGTGCCCAGGGTGCTCAGGATGGTGGGCAGGAAATAGCCGGTGGACAAAAGGCCGCTCCACTCGGCGCCGCTGCGGCCCTGGATGCCGCCGCACATGGCGTTGACAAAGAACATGTCCGAGGCATTGATGATCCAGAAACTGATCTGGGCCGGGATCATGGGCAGGGAAAACCGCAACATCTCTTTCCAGAGGGCGCGGTTGATGTAGCTGAAATCAATGTACTGCCACAGCTTGCCGGTGAAGAACAGGAACAGGCTGCTGGTGACGTCGCCGCAGATGATGGCCAGCAGGTAGCCCTCGGCGCCCAGCTTGAGCACCACCAGGTACAGCACATAGAACATCAGGGTGGCGAAGGTGCACAGCACGCCGTCCACGCCCACCAGACGGTTCATCTCGCGGCTGCGGATGAACTGGGTGCAGAGGGTGCGCAGGCAGCTGGTGAGCACATACACGCACAGGAAAATCTCATACCCCTGCACGCCCGGCACCTGCCGCAGCAGCGGCCAGAACAAAAGCAGAATGCCATAGCCCAGCAGAATGGTCAACAGGCCGTTGGTAAAGACCTGCTTTTTGCTGTTGCCGCGGTCCAGGCCAAAGCGGATGATGGCGTTGCTCATGCCCATGGACACAAAGGGAATCAGCAGGTTGGCGCACTGGCTCAGCAGCTTGGAAATGCCCATGCTCTCCACGTCCCGCATGGCGTAGGTCAGGAAAGGCTGGACAATCAGGGTCAACAGTTTGGACGAAAAGCTGGAAATGGCAAAAATCAGAGTATTGCCGGCCAGCTTGCTGTATTTATTCTGTCCCTCCTGGGGGACACGACGGTTTTCCAAAGATTTGTACCTCCCGGTTTTTATTCCTCCCGCAGCAGGGCGCGGCGGGCTTTCCAGTCGGGCATCCGCTGTTCCACCTGGGCCCAGAAGGCCGGGCTGTGGTTGGGCACCAGGAAATGGCAGAATTCATGCACCACCACATATTCCTGGGCCGCAGCGGGCTCGTTCCAGAGGGCCAGGGCAAAGGTAATCTGCCGTTTGGCGGGGACGCAGACGCCCCAGCGGCTGGTCATGGCCCGGACCTTGATGACCGGCATCTGTCCCCCCAGCGCCTCGGCAAAGGAGGGAAACACCGCCCGGCTCAGGGCGGTGAAATGTTCCAGGGCCGCGGCCCGGTCGGGCAGAGGACGGGCCGCCCGGCGCTGTTGGCGCAGGACGGCCTGTTGGATCCACTCCGCATGGGCCGTCACGAAGGCATCCGCCTGGCGGAGGGAGGCCCGCATGGGGATGCTCACCGCCACGGTGCCGTCGGAACGGACCCGGAGATTCAGATTTTTCACCCTTCGCCGGGTCAGCTGGTAGCAGATGCCGCCGGCCTGACGCAGCTGGGTTGTCTCGTGCTTAGCCACCACGGCTGCTGCGGGCCGGACGCCGGATCAGGCGGCCCAGCGGCAGCTGAGCGCCCACCACGGCGGCAAAAATCAAAGCGCAGCCCCACAGTTCCCGCACCGAGAGGCTCTGGCTCAAAAGCAGCCAGCCGCCCAGGGCGCCAAAGACGCTCTCCAGACACATGGCCAGGCTGGCAATGGCGGGGTTCAGATCCCGCTGGCCCAGAATCTGGAGGGTATAGCCCACGCCGCTGGACAGGATGCCGCAGTAGAGCACCGGCAGAGCCGCGCCGGTGATGTCGGCCAGGGTCACCGTCTCGGTGAGGAAGGAGGCGATGGTGCTCTCCACCGCCACCACCAGAAACTGCAGCATGCTCAGCCGCACGCCGTCCACCTGGGGGGAGAAGTGGTCCACCGACACAATCTGGAAGGTGAACAGCACAGCGCACAGCAGCAGAATGCCGTCGCTGAGCTCCACCCCGCCGAAGCCCCCCTGCATGCACAGCAGGTAGAGGCCCGCCACCGAAAGAACCACACAGCCCCAGATCTGGGCCGGGCTCTTGCGGCCGAACAGAAGCCCCACCACCGGCACCAGGACCACATACATGGCGGTGATGAAGCTGGCCTTGGCGGTGGAGGGGTTGAGGGTAATGCCAATCTGCTGGGCCGCCGACGCGGCAAAGAGGAAGGTGCCGCAGATCAGGCCGCCCCGCAGCAGAACACGGCGGGCCTCCCCCTGGGGCGGGCCGGCGGGCTCCCCGCGGCGGCGGTGGACCGCGTCAAAGACGCGGCACAGGGGCCACAGGAACACGATGGCCAGCCAGCTGCGGCAGGCCAGAAAGGCGAAGGGCGCCAACGTCGAGCCGGCGCTCTGGGCCACAAAGGCCAGGCCCCAGATCAGGGCGCAGAGCACCAGCAAAAAGGTGTTTCTTGTTTGTACTTTCATCCCACAATTCCCTCAGCTGCAAACATCCCGTACAGATAATACCGGCTCGAGTCGTACGAGACGGTGATGCGGTACTGGGCCGACGGGTCCAGCCCGGTGATGGTATAGCGGTAATTGGTGCCGTCGGTGCGGATATAGCCGGTGGAGCCGTCCACATACTGGGCCCCGCCGTCCACCTTTTTCCACAATGCCAGCTTGTACTCCTGGACGCCCTCGGCGGTGCCGCAGGCCGTGATGGTCAGAGTATCCCCCGCCACCTGGAAATAACCGGTGTTCCGCTTCCAGATGCCATTGTAAATGCCGTAGAGGGTGCCGTTTGACACCACGTTGGCCCACTGGGCCGTGGAATCGGTGCCCTCGGGCAGCATGATGGGATCGGTGGTGGCCGCCGCCCAGTTTTCGGTGTCCTCTTCCTGGGCGGTGTTGGAAAAGCCCATCAGGCTGGCCACCCCGTTTTTGATGCTCTCACATCCCGCCAGGCTGAGGGTCAGCGCCGCCGCCAGCACCAGCGCAAAAAACCGTTTCATCTTTGTTTTCCGTTCCATAAGACCTCCGGGCAGAGACGCCGCTTTGCCCTGTTTTCATTCTCGTTGGTGGTTGTGTTCCAATCACTTCTTGTTAGTATACCGCATTTTCCTCTTAGACACAACCTTTTCCGGCCTTATTCTGGGGCGTTTGCCTCGGTCAGGGCCGCGCACTCGGCCCCGGCCAGCTGGGGCCAGGCCTCATTTCCGAACAGGGAACCGTACCGGTACAAGGCATAACCCCCGGCCCCCTGGGCCCGCAGGTCCGCCACCTGATCGGCCAGCGCCCGCCCGGTGGACCACCGTGCCACGCTGTTTTCGTCCGAGCCGCCGTCGCCGTCCCCAATCCGCCAGGCCCCCAGCCCGATGTACAGGGCCGCAGATCCCCGGGGCATGGCCAGCCATTCCGGGAGGATGTTCTCATAGGCGAACCGGTCCGACCCGCTGGACAGCCGGTATCCATAGCCCCAGTACAGCTGGGGACAGAGGTAATCCACCACGGCCTCCTCCCCGGAGGCCTCCAGCCAGGCGTAAACGTCGCTGTACTGCTGGTTCAGGTCGTTGTCGGGGTTGCCCTGGGGGCTGACCCCAAACCGCAGAGTGGGGTCCTTGGCCTTGACGGCGTCGTGGGCCGCCTTGACCAGGGCGGTGACATTCTGACGCCGCCAGCCGGCCAGATCGGCGGCGCCGCTGGCGGCAAACTGAGCCGCGTCAATGGAAGGGTCGGTGGTGGGGTAGAAGTAGTCGTCAAAATGCACCCCGTCCACCGGATAATTCCGCACCAGCTCAGCCACCCCTTCCACCACATAGGCCGCCGCCTCGGGGATGGCCGGGTTGAGGTAAAGGCCGCCGTTGACCTCCACCACCCATTCCGGGTGGGTGTTGGCCAGATTTTCCGCCGCCAGCTGGGCCGGCGACGAGGCCGTCGCCCGCAGCCGGTAGGGGTTGATCCAGCCTTCCAGGGAAAGGCCCCGGTTGTGGGCCTCGGTCAACAGAATGTCCAGCGGGTCAAAGCCGGGGTCCACCCCCTGGGTGCCGGTGCAGATATGGCTACAGGGATAGAGGGCGCTGGGATAGAGGGCGTCCCCAAAGGGCCGCACCTGAACCAGCACCGTATTGAGCCCCAGGGCGGCACAGTTGTCCATCATGGCGGCGGCCTGGGCCCGGAACCCCTCCGCCGAGGCATAGTCCATCCCCTGAAGCTCAATGTAGCTGATCCACATGGCCCGGTATTCTCCGGCCCCCGGCCCGGAAGAACGGGACTCAGGGCCTGCCATCCAGCTTTGCCGGCTCAGCCAGAGGGCTCCCGCCCCCACGGCCGCCGCCCCGGCTCCCACCAAAAAAGCCCGCCGGGTTACCTTACCCCCGGACTTTTTCCGGGCCCGGGTCCGGCCCTTAGGGGCCGTCCGGGTGGTGGTTCGGGTGTTTTTCGTCTGGGGCATCAGACCGCCTCCCTGTACTGTAGCTTGTTGTGTTTCATCCCAACCCCTCCGCTCTCTCTGACCGGGCCGCATCGCCCGGATGCTGTTCTGTGAACTTTCTCCCGAAATGAATGGGTTCGATCGCCGCACCATTCCTGTATTCTCAGGCGGACAAACGCCACTCCGCACGGAGCCTGCACTTCTGGGTCAAATAACCGCCTTAGCGGTTATTATACCGTGTCCGCCAAAGCGGGCAAAAACCAATCCACGCGAAGCGTGCACCTTTTGGTCAAATAGCTGCCCTCGCAGCTATTATACCGTGTCCGCCAAAGCGGACAAAAACTGACCCACGCGGAGCGTGCACCTCTTGGTCAAATAACCGCCTTAGCGGTTATTATACCGTGTCCGCCGAAGCGGACAAAAATCGATCCACGCGAAGCGTGCACCTTTTGGTCAAATAGCTGCTTTTGCAGCTATTATACCACAATCCCGCCTTTATGTGCGCTTTTTCCACAGAGCGAAATCGAGCCAAAGTCTTTTCATTTGAGCACAAATCTGCTATAATAATTTTATTAGTGCACTGCAAACCGCCTGTTACAGCATATGCAAAGCATTTGCGGGCCAGTAGCTCAGTTGGTCAGAGCTGGCGGCTCATAACCGCTTGGTCTTATCGTCCGGCGCTTCCAAAACATCCGCATATTCGTCGTTTTCTCGCCGTCATAACGGCAAAAAAGTGTTTTCACCTACTTTTTACCTACGAAGGGCATCCGAATGCGCCCTCGCAGGTCCAGCTTCATCTCCATAAGGGCCAGTAGTTCAGCGGTCAGAACTCCCCGCTCATAACGGGGTTATCGCGGGTTCGAATCCTGCCTGGCCCACCAAAAAGCACGAAACATCGCGTTTCGTGCTTTTCTTTCTGCCTTTTGGCGGAAATTGTTTATTCGCTGTACAGTTCCTGGCTCATCTGTTTGCGTATCTCCTCGCGGCGGCGGTCATACACCTGGGTATAGATCGCCAGCGTTGTGCTGGGCTGGGCGTGGCCCGCTTCCGCCGCCACTGTGGCGATGCCGATGTTGGGGTTGGACAACAGGATGCTGACGAAGGTGTGCCGGAACATGTGGGGGTGCAGCCCTTCGATGCCCGCCTTTTTGCCGACCCGCCGCACCAGACTGCCGTAGCTATCCGGGTTGATGGGGAAGCCGTGGTCGTTGCAGATCACAAAGTCATTCCCTCGCAGAGCCAGCAGGGAAGAAGCATACTTGGCCGATTTTCTATCCAGGCTTTTCTGCCAGGCCGCGCCCATCACCTTTTTCTGAGCTTTCCACTGCCGGTAGTAGTCCTCCAGGAAAGCCATAAATTCCGGCGCAACGTCCACATCCCGGACATTGTTCTCTTTGGTTGCGGTGAGCTGGTAGCCGAAATTCTGAAAGACCAGCAGAGACTTGGAAATGTGGATGGTGCACTCCTTGAAGTTCACATCCTGCCACGTCAGTCCGGCCAGCTCTCCGCGGCGGACGCCGGTATTCAGCAAAGACAGAATGATCGCCCGCTCCAGCAGGGAGCACTCTTTTAGCGTTTGCTGCAGGCGCTCCACCTCGTCTTTATGCAGGCAGTCCACGCTCTTTCCTTTCTTACCGCAGGCCCGTATCTGGGGCGGCTTGGCGTCTACGTTGTAGTTCTCGTTGGCGTAGTTGATCACGGCACGGATAAACAGAACGTATTCCCGCATGGTTTTCTGGGTGATGGGCCGCTCGTCCGTCTCTACCTCAAAGAGAGTCTCAACCTCCTGTCCCAGCGCTTTTGCAATCTGCTGCGCGGAATCAAGCGAGACGCTTTCCCCGCGGAAGGACTTTTCCACCGTTTCTTCTTTGATGGTGCAAAATTCTGCGATTTTGGGGCAGGACATGGTCTTGTACGCCTTGGCCCCCGGTTTCAGCGTCGCCCGCTGATAGACCCGGGTGCATCCTTTCTCCAACAGGCGGAGGACCTGGTCGCAATCCTTCTTGGTGATGGTGCCGATCGGTTTTTGTGCGAACTGGGGATAGCCTCTGATTTTGTTGAGGTAGCCATTCTTATTACGGGTCGTATTCGCCTTATTCCGGTGCTGTTCAGCATCGCCTTTCAGGCGGGCGGACGGCTCCAACAAAGAACGGTTGGAGTCAATGTACTCTCTTGCCATCTGCTCGAACGTTTTGCCGCCGCCAGCCATTTCCTTGTCGATCTGAGCCTGCTGCTCCCGCTCAAACTCCACTGCCGCCGCATTCGCCGCTGCCAGGCGCTGGCGGGCCGTTTTCAGCTCGGTAGGGTCAAAGTCAAAGCGGCCATAGCGCCGCTCCGATTTTCCATTCACCATGACAATGGCGGTGAGCTGGAAATACTTGGGCTTTTTCTTGGGTTCGATCAGTTTTACAGAAGCCATACTCGTAACCTCCTTTCTTCTGTCATGGTGAGTATAACAGGTTGCAGCGTAAATTTTTAGGATGCCGCCAACCGCGCCGGCATCCTTGACAAATCAGGCAGAGGTCATTCCGTTGTTGAAATATTCCGCCATTTTTCCAAGGTTGACATACCACTTGACGCCGGACTGGAACGCCATCCCCGGCACCTCTTTGCACAGGCGGCGAACGTAGTAAACAGGCAGCCCCATCCGCTGGCTGGCCTGCTTGATGCTGACGATCTGGGGCAGCACCACTTCTTCCACCTGGATAGGGGCCGCTTCGTTCAAAACAGGATTCTCGTACATGATGCTACCTCCAATCCAACTTCTCAGAACTTCACCGGCAGCATATTCTTTTTGCTGCATCCGTTATACAGCTTCAGGACCTGCATCATGTACCGGTAGGACGCCGCCCCGCTCATGGCGTCGGCGTCGCGGACCAGCTTCATGGGGTAGACGGTGGCCAGTCGTTTGACCAGACGGTCATATTTGTATTCATCCTTATAGAGGGCGATGAAGCGCATCACGCCCTGGATGATGCCCGGCCGCAGGGAATCGGGGTCGCCGTCCCAGGCTTCGGCAATGGCCCGCAGGCTCTCGATATAGATGTCCGGGCCATACTGCCGGAATTCTTTGAGGGCGGTGCTGACGCAGATGATTTTGCGGTTGGCCCGTACATGATCGGTGCCCAGCTGCAGCCCCGCCGCCTCGGTGGCGGCCAGGAAAGCGTGGGACTCGGCATCCTGGCCCACCAGCTTGGCCCGCAGCTTCGCACCCGCAGAAAGGGGAGTGGATGCGCCGGTCTGCTGAGCAAACACGAGAGCTTCTTCCTCTTTGGTCAGACCAACGTAGACCCGGCAGAGGATGGGCAAGTCATTGCCGCCGTTGAGGGTCTTAAGGCCCACGATGGTATGCTGGCCGTCGATCACGATGTACCTCCCGTCCCGGTAGCTGACCTTGGGCGGGTTGACAATGACGCCGTTGAACTCGGCCACCTAAGCCGTGTCCGACAGCCAAGAGCCGGAGAAAACACCCGAAAAATGCCTTATTGCGTAACGGGGGTCTGAAAAAGAGCTTGCATGAGAACAGGGCTTACCAAGCGGGAAAAGCCCGCCGATATTCGGTTTGACGAGAAAGCCCCCATATCCATATCCGCACCCACAACACCGCCTTGAAAAAGCGTCTGCTTGCATACAGCCGCCGTTATTCGGCGTCCGGCGATCTGTCAGAAGACCGACGCAGACCCGGAAACGGGCTGCATGGAGTTTGACGTTGAGAAAGGACGCTTCTCTTTCCGTCTGGCCACCCCATACAGTGAGGAACGGCGGGAAGCAGCGCGGCAGTTTGCCAGAGAGAACACTGCTGTTGACAGATTGAAATGTTGTAGATTTGTTCACAGCCTTATGGTATAATTTACTTAAAACAACAAAGCGACAAATCGGAATTAATGGAGGTAAAAAATGAAGGAGTATCAATACTTAATCGGTAAAATTATTATCGCAGCGGCGATTATAGTTGCCGTAATCATTATAGCAGGTGCTATCGAGGGGGCGGGAGAGAGCGTCCGTAGTGGTTTGTTTCAGTTAGGGGATCTACTTCGTTAGATTCTCATTTATCGGCGTTTGCCGCCCGCTTAAACAACTAAATCCATTCACCAAGAGCAGCTATTTTCCACCACGAAACGGCTGCTCCTTTCTTTTACCCATGAGCTACCGGTACTTCCAGACAATGATACTTCCGTAACTCGCAGCCCGGACGATCAGCCTGTGGTTTCTCGCCTTGCGTTCCTCAACGGACAACTTCTGTCGTAACATTTTTCCTGGTTCCCAAACTGCCGGATTTTCTTCTTCCCGTCCTCAATCTTGGCGGTCAATCCTGAGCTGCTGAAGCATACACCTTCGCCTCCCTCCGGTTCGGGTCTCTGTGAACCATAGGCTGGGCATAGTAGTCAAACCCATAACGGGTCTGGCAGTAAGTACAAGTGTCCTTGTTGCGCTGGCGCAGGTCTGCGCGGCGCAATGTCGCTCGCTTGGCATCCTGAAAGGAATGCAGGCAGACCGGACACAGCGTGATGAGAGATACGGTATTCAGATTGCGCGTGTAACTACGGCTCATCGTTGACCTCCGTTTCTTTGTATTGTGGATATTAGAAAAGCCCGCCAGTTTGGAAAGCTTTTTCCAGCCGGCGGGCCGAAATCTTGTTTGGGTTTCCTTCCCCCATTTGTCCTCGACGCCCCGGGGAGGATTGGGAACCTTCTGGCGGCGGATTTGCACCGCTCCATCGGCATTTCAGCCGCCCCGCCTTCTTTGTGGCCGGGCCGCGAGTTACGGAAGTATCATTGTCTGGAAGTACCAGAAGGCTGTTTATTCATTTTTCAAGGTCCGCTGGCTTCGGGCTTGTCCTCCGTTTGGGGAGGCCCTTGCTGTGACTCTATGATACCTTAGAAATTTTCGTTGCGGGAGTGACTGGTTGTCACAGTTTACTGTGACAGATTGTCACACTCTTTATAGCTCGCGTTTAACTTTCTCTATTATTTCAACAGCTCTTTGCAATTCTGTTTTAACCGCGTCCAACTGTGAAGTTTTTCCAAGAATCAGATAATCCAACGACACATCAAACAAAATATGTAAATCTACCAGTAATTCGATAGAGCAAGTTCTTCTGCCATGTTCGATTGCTCTTAAATGATCAAAGCTAATTCTTATAGTTTCCGAAAGCTGAACTTGGGTATAACCTTTTTCTTCACGCAGGGACTTGATTCTCTTTCCGCATTCAACAGGATCGAAGCGCATAGGGGTATCCTCCAGATTTTGACGCGTGTATAGACGTGCAAAATCCGAAGGTCAGGGGTATTTGGCGATGTACGTTTCCCAGTGTTGGCGCATCTGTCACTCCCGCGGGGCGACGGAAGCGACAACCAGAAAGCAAATAAAAAGGCCGGCAGACAGCCGCAATTTCCCTAAGGAAATCGCTTCCGTCTGCCGGTCTCGTCCGGCCTATAGCCGGTTCAGTCCTATCGAACAAACTTTTGACTCCCGAATTCCGTCCCTGAGGGCTATACCCAATTCGACGCAGATACGGTATGTCTCATTCCATATTCAGTTTTCGTTTCATGAGATTCGAAAGAATCAGGCGAATCTTTCAAGTTCTTCAGGCTTTTCGAAATGTAGGGATGCCCTCGTCACAGTGACCTTGTTCTTTTCCATCTGGATCACCCAGTGGCGATTGCACCTGGAGCATTTATGCAATCCAGTGACAATAATTTTTCCACACATCAGTCGGGTGCCACATCGGGGGCAGTTGGAGACGTTTAAATCCGCTCGCAGAACTTCACTCATAATGGTACCTCCTCATATTGAACGGTTGAACGAAGCGAAGTCTTTACTACTCTATCGAATTAAATCGCAGTAGAAAAAAGACCTCTTCTATTATCCGTGACAAAAAAAGGCATTTTTACCCCCTCTCTAAATGTAAAAAATCAAGGCTGATTTTTGGTAATTTTGCCACAAAGCATGAAAAGAGCATTTTAATACTTATTTTTGAGAACTAAAATGTTATTCCAATGCTTTTATAAGTACGATAAACTATTTGTAAGGGGACGATAATGCTTATGACTGTGTTGGAAAAATTGGGGTATAATATAAGGGTTGTACGAAAAAGAAAGGGACTGACCCAGCAGCAACTTGCAGATCAGAGCCACATTTCTTTGAAGCATTTGCAGCTGATTGAGAAGGGAGTCAAAAATCCTTCCTTCGAGATTCTTCGCTCGCTAACAGGAGTTCTGGATCTTTCTATCGACGCCTTATTAAATTCCTCGGATGGAGAAGATAAATCTGCGGATGAAATGCGTCAGCTCTACCTTTCCTGTCCATCTGAAGCCAGAGAAACACTACTAAACGCAACACGTACGCTTTCCCATGAACTAAAAAAACTTATGGACAAATCCACAGATCAAGCGGATTCTTCATCCTGATAAAATAAAACACAAGCCGGTGGGGGTGAACCGCCCCATATTGTGCGGACAGTACAAAAAAGAGGCCTGCAAGGGGTAGAACAAGCGAATCAAAGACTGGCCTGGCGAAGCGAGAGCGGAGCCAGGCCAGTCT